>JAZOQQ010000029.1:0-5089 GCA_045656165.1 Acutalibacteraceae bacterium | reverse complement strand
ACGTGCGTCGCCCATATACACCAGTTTTTTGCCCTTCAACTCGCCGAAATACTCACGTATCGTTAAAAAGTCGGCTAAAATCTGAGTGGGATGGAACTCGTTAGTCAGACCGTTCCAAACCGGTACACCGGCGTAGGCGCTGAGTTCTTCAACAATCTCTTGTTCAAATCCACGGTATTCAATGCCGTCGAACATGCGACCGAGAACACGGGCGGTATCCGGGATCGATTCTTTTTTACCCATTTGCGAGCTTTTGGGATCTAAATACACGGGATGCATACCAAGATCAGCCGCTGCCACTTCAAACGCACAACGTGTGCGCGTGCTGGTCTTTTCAAACACCAGCGCGATGGATTTTCCTTCGCATAAGCGATGGGGGACACCGGCTTTTTTCTTGGCTTTCAGTTCTGCCGAAAGATCCAATAACGCTTCGATTTCGGCAGGAGAGTAATCCAGTAATTTTAAAAAACTGCGGTTGGTAAACGAAGCAGACATAACAACTTCTCCTTTACTGCGCACAAGCGGCTTTAATGATATCAACGGCGCGTTTGAGCACGTCAAACGGAATATTTAACGCCGGTAACAAACGAACTTTGTCTTTAGCTGTCAGACATAAAACGCCGTTATTCATACAAGCGGCTACGACTTCTTTAGCGGGCTTTACGGTTTTAATACCGATCATAAGTCCCATGCCGGTAACCGATTCTACACCGTCGGCATTACCGAGCGTTTCAAAAATATAACGGCTTTTCGCTTGAATTTCTTCCAAAAGCGCATTGTCTAAACGGTTGATAACGCTTAAAGCACCGGCACAGCATACGGGATTGCCGCCGTATGTCGATCCGTGATCGCCTGCACCGAGTACGTGTTGTACCTTTTCGCTCATTAACGTAGCACCGATTGGTAAACCGCCGCCTAAACCTTTGGCGGTGGAAACAATGTCGGGGGTGATGCCGTAATTCATATACGCATACAGACTCCCCGTACGGCCGTTTCCGGTTTGTACTTCATCAACAATCAAGGGGATATCGTGCAACGCTGCCAGTTCGGCAACCCCTTTGATATACGCTTTACTTAGCGGGATAACGCCGCCTTCGCCTTGTACGCATTCCAGCATGATGGCGGCAGTAGGAGTGGTGTTAATCACATCCTTTAACATTTGTAAATCTTCTGCATCCACATGTACAAAACCGGGCGTGAGCGGATTAAACAACTTGTGGAAATGATCTTGACCTGTAGCGGCAAGTGTGGTCAGCGTACGTCCGTGAAAACTGTTTTTTAGTGTAATCACGGTAAAATACTCGGCCCCTTTCGTTTCAGCCGAATATTTACGTGCCACTTTAATCGCACACTCATTCGCCTCGGCACCTGAATTGGAAAAAAACACTTTTTTCATGCCGGTGCGTTCGCACAAGACTTTTGCCAGATCAGCGCAGGGCTTGGTGTAATAAAGATTTGACGTGTGTTGTAACGTGCTTGCTTGTGCCGTTACCGCCGATATCCACTCATCGTCGGCAAAACCGAATGCTGTTACACCGATACCTGAACCGAGGTCAATATAGTTGTTGCCGTGAACGTCGGTGGCAATACTGCCTTTTCCCGACACCAATTCGATGGGGAAGCGGGCGTACGTGCCGGCTACGTAGGTTTGATCTTGCTCGATAAAACTCATCATATAATTAACCCTTCGTGACCATGGTGCCCGCACCTTCGTCGGTCAGCAATTCCATGAGTATGGAGTGGTGAATGCGGCCATCCATGATGATGACGTTGTTAACACCGTGGTTGAGTGCTTCGATGCAGCAATCCACTTTTGGGATCATGCCACCGGAGATCACGCCTTCTTTATACAGTTCTTTGGCTTCGGCAATCGTGATTTCGGGAATTAGGGTAGACGGATCATCTTTGTCGCGTAAAACGCCTGCAATGTCGGTCATCATAATCAAACGTTCCGCGCCGAGAGCACCTGCAATGTGTGCGGCAGCAGTATCGCCGTTGATGTTGTAAATGTTACCGTCGGTATCGCACGCGATGGTGGAAATAACGGGAATATACCCTTTTTCCAAAAGGTCAACCACCGGTGCAATATTCACATCGGTGATGTTGCCGACAAAGCCGAGTGCCTCATTTTTAAAAGTTGCTTCAATCAATCGGCCGTCAATACCCGAAATGCCCATTGCTTTTGCACCGGTCATTTCCAGTAAATTTACCAAGGATTTATTGACTTTACCCGCTAACACCATTTGGACGATGTCTACGGTTTCTTTGTCGGTGACACGCAATCCGTCAACGAATTCCGGCTTTTTATTCAGTTTTGTCATCATATCGCTGATTTCGGGACCGCCGCCGTGAACTAACACGACTTTAACACCCGTGAGCCACAGCAGCACAATGTCCTGCATGACTTCTTTTTTTAGATCGTCGTTGATCATGGCGTTGCCGCCGTATTTGACTACAACGATTTCACCGTTATAACGACGAATGTAGGGGAGGGCGGCCGTTAACACTTCCGCGCGCTCCGCATTGGAAAAACTGTTCTGCATACTATTCTCCTTAAGTACGGTAGTCACCGTTGATTTTTACATAATCGTACGTTAGGTCGCAGCCCCACGCACAAGCGTTGTAGGGACCACTACCGACCGATATCAAAATTTCGATTTCTTTTTCCAGAAGGATTTCTTTAGCGAGTTCTTCCGAGAAGGGAATGCCGGAACCATTTTCACAAACGGTAATCTTACCTTTGGCGGAGCGGAAACTGACCGCTACTTTATTCACGTCTACGTCGGCACCACTGTAACCGATCGCACATAAAATTCGTCCCCAGTTGGCATCGGCACCAAACATAGCCGCTTTTAGCAAACTGGAACAAATCACACTTTTGGCAGCCGTTTTAGCGGCCGCTTCGGTATCGGCACCGCTGACTTTGCATTCCAACAATTTGGTGGCGCCTTCACCGTCGCCGGCAATGATGCGGCACAGATTTACCGTAACCGTATTCAATGCCTGCATAAACGTATCAAACGCTTCGCCTTCCGTATTAATTTCGGCGTTGCCCGCTAAGCCGTTGGCTAACACGGTCACCATGTCATTGGTTGAGGTGTCACCGTCAATGCTTAACATGTTAAATGTATTGGTAACATCGCCCGACAACGCTTTTTGTAGCATTTGGGCGGAAATTGCTACGTCAGACGTGATAAACACCAACATGGTTGCCATGTTGGGATGGATCATACCACTTCCCTTGGCGATACCGCCGATATGACAGATGGTGTTGCCGATGCTGAATTCTACCGCGATTTCTTTTTGAACCGTGTCGGTGGTCATGATTGCCTGAGCAGCATCAGTTCCACCTTTTACGGATAGACCGTTACATAATTCTTGCATATGAGCAGCAATCGGTTCAATGTTCAACGGTTGACCGATAACGCCGGTTGAAGCAACTACAACGTTGTTGGCAGGAATACCGGTGTGTTTTTCCACAAGCTCACACATCATGTTCGCTTTTTCTACACCGTCAGCATTACAAGTGTTGGCAATACCGCTGTTACAAATAATGGCCTGTGCAATACCATTTTGCAGATGCTCTTTTGTTACAGTAATCGGAGCACCTTTTACCAGGTTGGTTGTATACACCGAAGCGGCGGTTGCCGGTGCTTCGCTGACAATCAAGGCCAAATCTTTTTTGGGACGTTTTTTGCGGATGCCGCAATGTAAGCCGTTTGCTTTGTACCCTTTTGCGGCACATACGCCGCCTGAAATCAATTTCATATTTGTCATTCCTTTATACGTTTAACCCCATCGTTTCATCCGTACCAAGCAAAATGTTCATATTTTGAATAGCTGCGCCGGATGCGCCTTTTCCCAAGTTGTCAAAGCGTGCCACTAACAGAATACGGTCTTCGTTGCCTTGTACGGTGATTTGCAGATCGTCACGGTCAGCATATGCTGCAGCCGATAACATACCGTCGGCATCGGTATCGTCAATAAACTTTACAAGGCCGCTGCGGTAATAGTCGGCATATAGTGCCCGAATATCATCAGCCGTTCCTCGCACGTCTTGCTTAAACAACGGAACCGTTACTTCCATTCCACTGTAAAAATCAGCAACAATGGGGCAAAAAATGGGTGCAGCTTTCAAACCGCAAACCGTTACCATTTCCTTAAGATGCTTGTGTTGCTGAGTCAAAGCATATTGACGAGGGCCTTTTAACAGGGGACTGCGGTCGTCGCTTTCGTACTCGGCAATCATCTTTTTACCGCCGCCGGAATAACCGGTGAGCGAGAAACAGGGAAGAGCCGCGTCGGCACGTACCAGGCCGTTTTGTACAAGCGGAGCGACCAGCGAAACAAATCCACTGGCATGACATCCCGGATTGGCGACACGATGAGAAACGGCAATTTTATCACGATAACCTGCCAGTTCCGGCATGCCGTACGTCCAGTCGGGGGCCGTGCGGTGCGCGGTGGAAGTGTCAATAATCTTAACCGAGGGGGTTTCTGTTAATGACACCGCTTCTATTGCCGCTGCATCGGGCAGGCATAAAAACACAATGTCGGCGCTGTTGATGGCATCCTTACGTGCGTTTGTATCCTTGCGCAATTCTTCCGATAAGGTAATGAGTTTTAAATCGTGCCGCGTACTTAAGCGGTCCGCAATGCGCAGCCCGGTAGTGCCGACACTGCCGTCAATAAAAACATGTGTCATTATGCTAACATCTCTTTTACATAGGAAATTTGTGCTTCTACAGAAGCAATAGAGGTCCCGCCTTCAGAAATACGTTTTTCTACACAAGTCCTAAGATCGATCGCTTCATATAGATCGTTATCAAAGAGGTCGGAATAGGAACGGTAAACGTCAAGAGGCAGATTTTCCAATACGGTATTTTGCTCGATGCACCGCGCCACCAGTTGTCCTGAAATTTTATAGGCACTACGGAACGGCAAACCTTGCTTAACCAGATAATCGGCTAAATCGGTTGCGTTGATAAACCCTTTTTGTGCGGCTTCTTTCATGCGGTCGGTGTTAGCGGTCATGGTGGTGATCATACCGGTAAAGACCTGCAGACACATACGTACCGTATCACAGGCG
>JAZOQQ010000028.1:0-3399 GCA_045656165.1 Acutalibacteraceae bacterium | reverse complement strand
ATCTTAATTAACGGGTAGTGTGTTCTTTCTCTCGTTTGCATTGTTTAATTTTCAAGGTCCTTTGCTGCCTCTTTTTTGCGACAGCTTTGCTATAATACCACTCTCATTTCCCTTTGTCAACACTTTTTTGAAGCTTTTTTTGGTTTTTTTTAAAAATGTCACGCTTTTACCAAAATGCTTCCCGAAAGGGGTGGTAAACATAGATAATCTTCCCGAATAAACGCTTCACCCAGCGCCGTCTTCACAAAACCGTCTGCGGCAACCGTCTGTGTGTCATCGGAACGGTTAACAGCACAACGAATGACACCGTTCTCGTCCTCGCGTTCGAATACAACAACGGCATCCGTAGCAATAATCGGTCGAAACGCGCCTTCGGCAAACACCGTGTGTTCGCCACGCACCCGTCCAAGGTCACGATACCAAGAGAGCAACTCGGCATCTTCACGCCCCCACGGATAACAACCGCGGTTAAACGGATCGCGATACCCTTCAAGACCGACTTCGTCACCATAGTATAGGCAAGGCACACCCGGTAAGCAATATTGCAAAACGCTTGCCGCTTTTAACATCCGCACCCCTCTCGCGCGTTGCTCTGCTGAAAGTGCCGTCTGTGCTTGCCATCGCCTGCCACGGCCATTGGCCTCTTCTCCCGCCAGCATCGTAAGCGCCCGCTCAGTATCATGTGTACCGAGAGAGTTCATCAACAATCGCGTTACCTGTGGCGGATAGTTTTCCACCACGTTTTGGATGCGGTTGATAAATTGCACGCCGTTGCCATGGCGAACAAAATCCAACACAGCCGTACGGAAAGGATAGTTCATAACGCTGTCCAGTTGCCGACCGATCAGATAGCGGCGGCGATGCCCGTAGCTTTGCTTGTTACTGGCATCCTCCCACACTTCACCCAAAATCAACGCGTCGGGGTCTTCTGCCTTGACCGCACGGCGAAGTTCATCCAAAAAAAGATCCGGCAACTCATCCGCCACGTCTAATCGCCAACCTGAGGCACCTGTGCGCAACCATTTTTGCACAATGCCTTCCTTACCCATTATATAGGTAACAAATGACTCGTTGAGTTTGTCCACTTCAGGCAAAGTGTTAAAACCCCACCAACCTTTATAATCTGTCGGCCATTTGTTAAAGCGGAACCACGCTGCATACGGCGAGTCGGGCGATTGATACGCACCATTCACCGCATAGCGTTGTTGTTTGTTAAAATATACACTATCCGCGCCTGTATGACTAAATACGCCGTCCAGTATTACGCGAATGCCATACGCCTTCGCTTCGGCAAGCAATTCCCTCAAATCCTTCTCATTGCCGAGCAAGGGATCGATACGGCTGTAATCGGCCGTATCATAACGGTGATTGGAATGTGATTCAAAAATCGGATTCAAATAAACACATGTGACACCAAGCGATTGCAAATACGGCAGTTTCTCACGAATGCCGTTTAAGTCACCGCCAAAAAAATCATTGTTGCGAATAATGCCCGCCGAATCCGGTTCCCAGCATGGTTGTTCTCCCCACTTGTCGTGTAACACGCGATCGGCAGGCACGGTCTCCTTCGGTTGTGTCGACCGATAAAACCGATCGGGAAATATCTGATAAAATACTCCGCCCGCCAACCAGTCGGGCGTATTGAAGTCACGGCTGTAACAGGTTAGTTGCCAGTTGTTACCGGGGGCGTACAACAGCGAAGCGGTGCCATCCGCGTTGCAAGACAAGTATTGTCTGCCGTTAACGGTGTCCAGTGCAAATGCGTACCAGTACAAATCAGGGGACGATGGTGTATAGCGGCAATCCCACCATTCGTGTGCATCGCCTTCCATACCCGCCCAGAACATCCCGTCCCACGCGGCCATGCCGCCATCTTGACGATGGATAAACCACGCCGCATGGCAACCAAGTTCACGCGGCAGGCAAATACGGAACAACACCGGTGTTCCTTCTTTTACCGCACCGAACGGTGATCGGTAGTGTTCGTCACGTGATGAAAACAGTTGCATCGCACGCCCCCCTTTCTTATATGTTTGAGTAAAAGTATGCCACATTTTCCACAGAAAAACAAGTCATCTGTCAAAAAGTTAAAAAATACGGTTGAGTATTTGTTTTTTATCCTTTATAATATAAGGGAATTTCAAAAGGGAGAATCTCATTCATGAACATTTTATGCGTTTGTACCGGCAATGTCTGCCGCAGCCCAATGTTGGAAGCGTTGTTGCGTTGCGAATTAACAAAACAGGGCTTTACCGATTTTAACGTTTCCAGTGCCGGCACCATGACCGACAACGGTATGGTACCCACCTCGCAGGCGATTGCCGCCATGCAAGAGGTCGGCATTGATATTTCCGAACACACGTCGCGTCAAGTTACCAACGCTATCGTGGATGACACAGACATTTTTGTGGCACTGACCACCGAACACGGCGTCGCATTGGCCTTCTATTACGGTGCCGATCCTGAAAAAGTTGTCGTGCCCGGCGGCGGCATTGCAGATCCGTTCGGGCAGCCGCTTTCTGCTTATCGCGAATGCCGCGACGAGTTAATCGCTTGTTTGCCGCAACTCGTTGACGACATCAAAGCGTTATGGGTATAACGATTGTGCCGTTCGCGGCCACACACGTTGAGGCACTCGCCGCATTGGAAGCGGCTTGCTTTTCAGATCCGTGGAGTGACGAGGCCCTTCGCGAAGAACTCGGTAATCCGTGCGCACGGTTTTTGGTAGCCGAATCCGATGGCCGTGCCGTGGGATATATCGGTTGCCATCACGTCGCTGACGAGGGATTTGTTGCCAATGTGGCTGTCGATCCCCGTTATCGTCGGCAAGGAATCGGACGGCAGCTGGTTGCCGCCGCCATCAAGCAAGGTGACGGCTTATATCGTTTGACATTGGAGGTGCGCGCTTCTAACGAAGCCGCTGCCGCCTTGTACCGCTCTCTTGGATTTGTGAAAGACGGCACGCGTCCCCGCTTTTATGCACACCCAACAGAAGATGCCGATATTTACAGTTATTATTTTGAAAACGCGAGGTGAACCCCTGCTTGAACATTTTAGCTTTGGAATCATCGTGTGACGAAACCGCCGCCGCTGTTGTGCGCGACGGTCGTGTAGCACTTTCCGACTGCATTGCTTCCCAAGCGGCTGAACACAAATTGTACGGCGGTGTGGTTCCTGAAATCGCCAGCCGTCGTCATACCGAAGCGGTTAGTTACGTGACCCGCGAAGCATTACGACAGGCGAACATGACGCTCGCTGATATTGATGCGATCGCCGTTACACACGCCCCCGGTTTGATCGGTGCGCTCTTGGTCGGCGTCAACTTTGCCAAGGGCTTGGCCGCGTCAGCCGATCTGCCCCTTGTGCCGGTACACCATTTGCGCTCACATATCAAGTCGG
>JAZOQQ010000027.1:0-6964 GCA_045656165.1 Acutalibacteraceae bacterium | reverse complement strand
CCGGAGCAAAAACCATGAATCGGAGCACCGACCTGTTCCAAAATCTCTTGGGCGGTGGCAGAGCGTTGAATGGCAGGGTTAGCGGGGTTTTCAAACTGTTGCGGCACAAACACATTCGGATCTTCGTTTTTCATTTTGAGTGCCAGTTGTAAACATTCTTCAATGCAAAGGCCGATGTTGCCCGCATCGTGTACCAGCACGACCTCGGCACCGTACTGCCGCACCAACAACCGCCGCTCCTCGCTGACTGAGTCGGGCATGATGATGCGCACTTTGTAGCCACGTACTGCGCCGACAAGCGCTAAGCCGATGCCTTGGTTGCCGCTGGTCGGTTCCACGATGATGGTGTCTTTATGAATAAGACCTTTTTGTTCCGCGTCGCAGATCATGTTGTATGCCGTGCGCGTTTTAATGGAGCCGCCGACGTTGAGCCCTTCGAACTTCACCAGCACCTCGGCATCGTCCGGACCGGTCATATGTTGCAGGCGAATGATCGGCGTGTTGCCCATCGCCTCTAAAATCGTATTGCAAATCATGGAATCTCTCCCCGCGTAAACTATCTAATACAGTATACGAGAGAAGAAAAGAATTGTCAAATAAAAAAACCGCATCTTGTAAACGATGCGGTTTTTTGTGATTATTCGTCGTCCTCTTTGACGGGTAAGACCGATTCAAAAGACGAGTTCAGAATAAAGTAAATGGGTAACTGGAACAGCGCTTGCATGATGGCGAGGCGATATGGGAAATCCAATACGTGAGAGGGTTCGCCTGCGCTTAAACGCGCAGCAGAACACATGGCGGCGATCACCGTAAAGACCAACGAGAACGCGCTGGCGTAACGTGCGTTGTTGCCGAATACAAAGCGGGGTCGCTCCGCCATGAAGAGCACCACGCTGAAGCACAAACTCAACGCCACGGGGATAATATAGCCGAACAAAGAGCCAAACGAGAATGCCTTATACGCAGAATCCAAGCACAGGGAGGCCGCGGTAATTTTGGTAAAGACACCCATGGCGGTCAGGAGGATTAAAAGCACCGGATGATAGGCCAGTGTGACTTGTACACAACGGCGCAAGGTCGTGAACTTCAGCGGCGCCAAGAATGCGGCGATTGCGAAAATGAGGCAGGGTACTACAAACGACGGACCGAACAACGAGTTTGGTGAACCGGGCCAAAACGAGTGCGGTGCGGTAAATCCGTAACGCGTTAAATAATGTACGATGAGTGCTATCGGTATGGCGACCGGCGGTAAGAAACGCAACCATTTCTCAAAGCCGTTTGCATAGCGCATGGCAACAGTTTGCGCGGCCAGTACAAGCGGAATGCCGATGATCCACAAAATGTTGCTCAAGGTATACAGCGGTGTTTCGCCGATCGGTGTGTTGAGCACAATGGGATACAATATGGCGACCAACGCCACAATGGATGCATACACAATGGTTGTGATTTTGCGCTTTTGACCGTTTGGATCGTTTGGTGCTTTGTGGCGTTTGAGCATTTTGGCGTACAAGCGACCTTTGCGTGCTTGGATACCACTTACAAAATCAAACGTGCGAACCAATGTCAGGAAATCGGCAACGGCGTGTTCTTCTTCGACCGTTTCCGCCATGGCGATGATGAGGTGCTCCACATCCTGAAACAGCACAGAGCCGAGTACATCAACATAAACATGAAAAAGATTAAACACACAGTCGGCATACGCGGCGCCGCCACGTTGATGCGACATCAGGAAGTAGCGTGCGACCAGTTGTTGCAAATGCTCAAAACACAACTCATCGTCAAATCCGCCGTAATGATAGATGGTGCTGGAGTCTTTGGCATCCTTTGCTTTTTGCTCAATCAAGTTTTTGTAGAAAACGGCGGCGTGCAGGTTGGCCTCCGGCACGTATGCACCGAGTTTTTCCATGCGCTTGACCAGCGGATATAAGTCTTTATAGAAGCCGTTTTCGCGGATGCGTTCAATCAGCACCAGCACTTCGCTTTCCTTGCTGTCTGCGGGATTTAAACAATATCCCGCGCGGCTTTCCATGAGTTGGAATACCTCGTTTGCATCGGGACACATTTCAAGGAGTGCGGCGCGATTCTGATCGAGCGTTGCCATGCGATTGCCGCGTTCACGTTCAAAGCGTTCGTACATCACGGCCACGCCTTGTGCGCCGCCCTCCGACGAAAGGCCGGGCAAGATGTTGGAGGTGATGCCGATGTAACGCTTATAGTCATACAAATAGTTGATGACGGCGCTGACCGACAACTGCCATTTTTTCTTCTTTTTCTTGCTTTTGGTGAATTGCTCGTAGCGCTTGCTTAAATCGTCGTAAAGCGTATCCTCGTCTTTGAGCAATTCTCGCGTATACTCATAGAGGTTAACATCACCCAAATTGGCATGTAACAGATCACCGAGTGTATTCACTTTAATGCTCGAAGCGGGTGCGGGCTGCTCAGTTTGCTTAGGTTGTGTCGGCACCACGTTGCCTGCCAAGTGTTGTTCAATTTGCCGTGTGCGATCTTCATCGGGATCGGCAATAGCGGGATTCCACAAATGTTCAAGCACCTGTAAAGCAACCAATACCGTTTCCAACTCAGCCGCAGCATCGCCGCCGGATATAAAGACCTGCTCGACTTCCTGCATCAAGCGAGACCCCTCCAATGCGCTGGAAGGTGCCGCACTTAACACGTATTCGGCCACCACAACCAAACGCGACGGCTTGACGGCGCGAACCGCATTTGCCCAATCAGCGTTTGCTTTTTCCAATACGGCGCTCATGGATGCGACTTTGGTAAAAATCGGCATAGCCGATTGCGGTACTGTGGGGATGGAGGGAAACCGTGCAACAGCATCCGAAAACACGCCGTGCTCTTGTTTGAGCAAGGTGTCAAGCGATAAATTCCCTATTAGAGATACAAAGAATTCGGTATTCATATTGTTACTCCTTTACATCTTCTATGCGTATGAGATTTAACGGGTTATCACAAGCCCCATTATAAACGTTTAGCACGTGACGATCTTCTACGCGTTCGGTGAAATTGCGAACGAACCGACCGTTTGAAAAGTTCGGGTCATTTGTCGCACGGGCGAACGCGCACAAACTTTCGCGTAGCGCATCTTCGGTAATCATCAGGTTGCGCGAACGCAAGTTGAACATGTAAAGTTGTGCCAGTTCGGGTACCGTATAGTTCTCAAATTTGAAATAACGGTTGATACGCGAACGGAAGCCCTCGTTCATCGCCAGCAAACGATCCATATCTTTTTCATAACCCGCCAAGATCACCACTAACCCGTCGCGGTTATCTTCCATCTCTTTAAGTAAAACGCCTACCGCCTCTGAACCGTAGGAACTGGTGGTGATAGCATACGCTTCGTCAATGAACAACACGCCGCCCTTGGCGTAATCCACCGTAGCTTGCGTTTTGATGGCGGTTTGCCCCAAATAATTGGCGAGCAGATCCAAACCGGAAATTTCCACGCACTGATTCTTGCGGATCATCCCCATTTCAAATAATACACCGGCCACCAAGCGCGCCATGGTGGTTTTACCGGTGCCGGGTGCGCCCATAAAGCACATATGACCGCTGTGAACCGTGGTGGTAAGGCCCAACTGTGAGGCGCGCTCTTTTTGCATGAGCAACGACGCCTTCATTTTTTGAAATTCGCGTTTAACGCTGTCTAACCCGACGATGCGTTCTAATTCTTTCTCGGGCTCGGCGGCGCCTTTGGTGATTTTCAAGCAAGACGGGTCAAAAATCTTTTGTTGGCCGTTATCTGCAACAGCGGTGCCGGTTGCGTTCGTCGGTGCGCTTTCGCCGCCGCTAAAACGGCGTGCCGCATTTCTGCGCATACGTTCCAGCACCGAGAGCGGTGCCGGCGGATGTTGTGCTTGCCATGCCATGCCTTGTTTGGCTGCGGTTTCGATCTCCTGTAACGCTTCTGGCGAAAGCGGCGTGTTGCCACCATCGTCTTCGTCGGTGCGCAATAGTTGAAAGATCTCGGTTACCACCGAAAAATGCATCATAACTTCCATACCGCCCAGCAACTGATGCTGGAGGAAAGGCACGCCCTCAAACCAGTAACTGTTACCGCCGTTACCATAAAAGATTTGAGCATCAATGCGAATGGGATCGCCGTTTTGGTTTTTCGTATCCGCGTGTTTCTTAAAAAACTCTTGTGCGTCGATAAATAGGTTTGTATTTTCTAACTTGGCGGCCACAGCAGAAAATGTCTTGCAGTTGCCATAAATATGAATCGATAGCGGCGTCACATCAAAGGTATCCAAAAACACGTTGCCGTCTACTGTTGCCGCAAACTGGATATGCAAATGCGGGTCATCTTTTTTGTGTTTATACAGAATCGTGTTCATACGGCACCTCACAAAGCGCTGTCGCGCATCGGACGGCAAACGTCGTTGTCGTCAATATCGGCTTCCACGATCGTATCGCGCTCTTCCACCGAAACGGAGCGGCTGGATAACCGATAGGCGTGGAACTCATAAATGGCTTCAAACAGGTTGCGTACAAAGCGGCCGTTGGCAAACCGTGAGCCGCGACAACATTCTTTCATCAATAAGAACAGTTTTTTGAGCGCCGCATAGTCAATGCGGTATTGCTCACGCCGCAGCATCGACAAGAAAATTTCCATCGTATCCACGGCGGAATAGTTGGCAAACAAAATATTGCGGTTGATGCGGGAACGTAATCCTTCGTTCATATCGAAAAGGTGTTCCATATCCTTTTCATAACCCGCTAAAATCACAATCAACTCACCGCGATAGTCTTCCATATCTTTGAGCAGTTGTGCCACCGCTTCGTGGGAGAAATCGTTGTTGGAATTTGTATCGGGCACCAGCGTGTAGGCCTCGTCAATGAACAATACGCCGCCACGTGCCGCCTGGATGATCTTGGCGGTTCGACTACCCGTTTGACCAACGTAACCGCCGACCAGTTGACGAGCGTTGATTTCGATACACTTGTTCTTTTTAACGTAGCCGTACTGATAGAGCATCCCCGTGATGATGCGCGCGACGGTGGTTTTGCCGGTACCGGGTGCGCCTAAAAAACACATGTGCAAGTTGACGGTATCGTCAAAATAATAGCCCTGTTGTTCCATGCGCTGAATGTACGACAAGCGTGCTTCCAGTTTGCGAATTTCTTGCTTGATATTTTCAATGCCGAACAATGAGTCCAGTTCTTCGCGGGAGTTGTCCGAACCGCGAATGATTTTGAGTTCTTCAAAACCAATGACGTCGTTGGCACCAAAAAGCGAACGAACCTCTTGCAAAATGTCGTTGCTTGGCGACACATCGGCTTTGCGGGCAGGCGGTAAAATCCAGTCTTCGCCGGTTTGGCGTTGCATGACCTGCTGCAAAAACGCGTCTTCTTCCGTCTTGAGCGCTGTCACGTTTTCCAAACAGAGCTCGCGGCAATCCAACGGTTGGATAGAAAAACCGTTAAACAGATCGTTGGCACTCGAACGCGGTAACACAATGCGCAGCATGCCTTCGTTGTTGAGCCAGTTGGCTTTCCAAGAAGAAAACTCGGTAATGGTCAGCGACAAGGGCGCATCTATGTCCAACCAAACGCGCATTTCTTTATGACGCCGTGCGCCGTCGGGCATAGTGGAACTGCCGAGCTGATCAATGCTGTTGAGCAACGTTTGATATGTCTCATAGTGTTCCTGACCAATTTCCAGTAAATAGAAATCGCCCATATCGCAAAACGTTAAGGAGGTTGGAATCGACGAGCAAATATCTTCGCGCTCGCGCTCGGTCGATGTGGTGCGCGTGATGACCCACAACACTTCCAAAAAGCATCTGGCTTTGGTTTGTTTTAGATCGAATAACGTTTTTGCTCTATCCTGCTGTTCCACGCGTGTCCCTTCCTTTAATATAAAAATATATAAGTATATACAGTATACAAAATGCGACATTACTTGTCAATGTTGATTTTTGGGTTGCATTACGTTGGGGAATCGGCTACAATAAAAGAGAAGATAAGGGGCGTGAGTTATATGATGATCTCGACGGAAATCGGTGCAGCAGCGCGTTTGGTCGGCAGCGAAGAGGCAGTTCGTTTGATCGCCGAAGCAGGTTTCGATGCTTGGGACCTGTCGTTGTGTACGTCCGAATGGGTAGATTCTCCGTTGTCGGAAACCGCAAAAATCGAAAAAGCGCGAAAACTCAAGGAGATAGGCATCGCGCACGGTGTTGTGTGCAACCAAGCCCACGCGCCGTTCCCGTCGTCGTTTGAGGCAATACCGCAAATCTCAGCGGCTATTCGTTGCGCGGCCGCGGCGGGCGCACGCATTTGTGTGGTGCATCCCATCGCTTTTGATACGTCGGTGGAAACCAATGCGGAATTTTACCGCGCCTTGTTACCGGTCGCCAAAGAGTGCGGTATCAAGATCGCTGCCGAAAATTTACTTGGTTGGGATGATCAAAAAGGGGAGAGCTTTTTCGCTTCCTGCGGTACACCCGATTACTACGTGGCGTTGTTGAATGCGGTGAATGACCCGTTTTTTGTTGCCTGTCTGGATATCGGACATGCCGAACAGCGTCCGGCAGGTCCGGGCGTGCCGTGCATGGCCAAAGCGCTGGGGGAGCGGTTGCAAGCACTGCACGTGCACGATAACGATTGTGTGTTTGACAGTCATCAATTACCGCTTACCATGAACATTGATTTTGATGCCGTGTTAGCGTCACTGCGATCGGTGAATTATGCGGGAGACTTTACATTGGAAGCGGTGAATTACTTAAACGCCTATACGGCGGACACCCTTTCGGACGGGTTACGTCGCATGGCCGACGTGGCACGTTCCTTAGCAAACCGCTTATAACAGACCTGTAGAAGACATAAAAAAGGAAGGCACGCGAATGGGTCGTACCCTTAAGGACAGTTTCCTAAAGGTACGAGCATTGCGGGCAAGAGAATTGAGAGAAGTTTAGTCTTCTCTCTTTTTTCTTGCCCTTTTTCT
>JAZOQQ010000026.1:0-3154 GCA_045656165.1 Acutalibacteraceae bacterium | reverse complement strand
TGCCGTAATACGCATTTTTCAATGTGTATCGCTCCTTTTCAATTTGTAGGATGTTACTCCTCATAACCATCCTATGAGCGTGTCCTTAAAAGGTGCAAAAAAAGAGCGTGTTACGGTTCCGTAACACGCCGAACTTCAAATTTAAGATGGTCTAACACATCCGTATTACCATCACCTTTGGGAATCCATACGGTGACAACATATAACTCCGCTCCAAAATCTGCTACAAAAAGCCGATCGTACGGTTGCTCATACACATGGTATTTCATAGCGGTTTGCGAAGTATGTTCACCGGCTGTAGACCATGGTTGCTTTTCGTCAGTACCATCTGATTCGCAAAAAATGTCATATTGCGCACGCGGCACAAAAGCAATGGCCGCTTTCACCTCATCGCTTGCCTCACTTGCTAAATAAAAACCGCGGACCTGACCCGAATCCCACTTGCCGACATCCGCTTCATTGAGTGAAAAACGTTCCGCCGCCATTTTACCGTACAGTTTATCATAAAAAGCGGGAGAAACAAAGCGGTAGGTACCGTTTAAATCATGCACAATACACGCCGTTTCCTTGTTGGAATCCGGCCCGACGTAACACACAATCGCCTCTGCTCGTTCAAGAAAAGAAGGCGTTACCTGCACAGGTTCCGGTTTTGGCGTACAGGCACACATCGTACACAATACGATCAAAAAAAGCAAAATAGATATCGCTCGTTTCATGCGTGCCACCTCCGTTTTTGGAAAATTATACCATTGTTCAAACCGATTGTCAAACAAAAGAAAAAAGCCGACAGCAACAAGTTGTCGGCTTTTTGTTGGAATTATTTAAGTTGACCGAATAACGAGTAGTTTTCGTTACCGCAGTAGACCCACACACCTTTTTGCGAAGGTACTGTGATACGCACTTCATATCGACCCGTCGTACCCGCCGCGTTCACCGTGACTTTCAGGTCTTTGGCGGTAATGCGGTTTAAAACCGCTTTATTACCGCACACGACAATATTTGAGATCTTTTGCGGACCGGTAAGTGCAAAGGTTTTACCGTTCGGTTCGTTAATAACCGTGACGTCGTCCAAACTGTCTACCGTGTAGGACAAGGTCTTGGTAGTAAACTTATCAATCGCCAGTTTAACGGTAACGGTGTTTCCTTCCATCACCTTGATGTCACCTGTAACATTCAGATTGACTACTTTTTCAGATTCGCTCGGCTTGAGCTGATCGAAGTTGATCGAACCGATATTGGCAATGGTGGCGGCGGAGGCCTCCAGTGCGGCTTCTTCACCGACGAGTGTTACCGTGCTGGGTGACAACGTGACCAGTCCTTTATCCGAAAGGCCCTCTGGCTTGTTGAGCAACTGATAGGTAAGTTCCACTTTCTTTTGTACCCAAACCGGCACGGTAATATCCAATGTGTTATCCGCATTAGCACCGGTAACGCGGCAATTGCGGATATCCACTTCTTTCCCCTCGGCATCAAAGGCAATCAAATCCGCCGTAAAGCGCGTTGTTTTATCAATCGTAACCGTTTCCTCGGTTTTGGCGAGAATACTTTCCACGCGGTTCACAACCGTTTGCGGGCCTTCCAAATGGACTTGCCCGTTATTGACAATTGCCGCATCAAAACGAAGATCACCGATCTGTTGTTGGCCTTCATTTTTAAGAGAGATCGAACTAACATCCGTTGTCAGTGGCAAGGGCTTAGATACCCAGTAATCACAATTGAGTGTAATACTGCTCGGTGACACCGCCACAATGCTGTAATCGCCGGCTTTAATTTTGGTAGCAGACAGGGCTACCTGTGATTTACCGACGCCCTGTATATCCGAAAGCGAGGGGCTGATCGCCAAATCATCTGTACTGAGATTAAAAATAACCGAGCGGGCGCCCTTAACGGTGACACGCACCTCAAAAGTATCTTCCCCAATCACGCGCAAATCGTTATAACCGGCAATTGTACCGGCCAAATCAATCTTTTGCGTCACGGTAACGGTACGTTCTTGAATATTACCGGGCCCAAACGAAATAAGCGCCCACAAACCGATTGCCGCCACCAGCGAAACGATCAACATAACGCGCTCGTTGTGCAGGAGGGCATTTAGTGAAAATTTACGTTTCATTTTGACCTCCATTTACGCAGCCATGTCATCAAGCGGGAATCCTTTTTATCGGAATCCGTACGCACGTTGCGCCAAACGATCTCATTTTCCAGTTCAATTCGCAAGCTTTCCAGTGTGAAATCACGAGTGAGTTCGCCGCCTTTGGCAACCGAAATCGTGCCGGTTTCTTCCGACACGATCACGACAACGGCATCCGAGTTTTCACTCATGCCAACACCGGCGCGGTGGCGAGTGCCTAAACGACGACTGATCGACGTATCATCCGTAAGGGGCAAAATACAACCGGCAGCCGCGATCTTCGCGTCACGCAAAATCATAGCACCATCGTGCAGCGGTGCTTTGTTAAAGAACACGTTGCCAATCAATTCGCTGGTAGCATCCGCGTTGATGGGAGTACCCGATTCGGCGATCTCACCTAAACGCGTGTTACGTTCAAACACGATGAGCGCACCCATTTTTTCGCGTTGCAAATGTCCGACGGCGGTACAGACTGAAGCAATGGTGGCTTTCCATTGTTTAATGAAGTTTTCCGTTTCCTCACCTGACAAACCAAGTATCTTGAAACGCTCAAAGCCGGTATGACCAACCTGTTCCAATACACGGCGTAACTCGGGTTGGAAAACGATAACCAACAAAATCAGCGCATTGTCAAAAATGACCTGCAAGAAATATTTAATGGTGGTAAGTTCAAAGACATAGGCCGCACCGTACGCAATGCCCAAAAGGAAAAATCCCTTGATTAGTTGTTCGGCACGGGAGTCACGGATCAAGCGAATCAGCCCGTAAATGACAAACGCAACAATCAAAATATCCAACGTATCCGTGATCCAATTGTAGTTTCGAAGGAAATTCAAAATGCCTTCCCAAACCGACGCAAAGAACGCGCCCATGCTTACCACCTGCCTTTATATGATACTTCACTATAATTTTACCAAGATTTTGCAGTAATTTCAAGGGTTTCTTATAATTTCGGTAAATATTTTTGCGACTTTTTCCACGTCGTCTTTCGTTGTGAAAGCCGATGGGCAGATGCGCACGGCT
>JAZOQQ010000025.1:0-2829 GCA_045656165.1 Acutalibacteraceae bacterium | reverse complement strand
AAGCGGAGACATCAAGGCGGGCGCGTTTTTAAATCGCTCGATATTGCCGATGGCGATACAATCCAGCCCGATCTCCTTCGCTTTGTCCTTAATCATCTGCGATGTTAATTTCATTTTTGATTACCTCTGTTTCCCGTTTTGGAGAAGGCGCCGCCCAATACATTGGCAGCATCGCGATTCTCGTCGGCAACCGCGTTACCGATCGTCCATTGTTCGGTATGGCGGAATTCTTTTTCAAACAGATTAGTCACACTCTTTTTCTGTTCCAAACAGGTCATACATGTACGGTTGCAGATAGCCGCCACGCGGTCGGGACGAGCATTTTCGGAAAACCGATTCTTGACAGCGCCGTTTTTACAAAGTTTGCATTTCTCGTAATCAATCTTCGCAACTTTCATCGTTTTACCGCAGATTTCGATTTCGTCAAATTCCGCGGTACTGATCGCACCAAGCGGACACGCTTTGGCACACGCCATACATCCGTCACAAACATTCTCGGTCAACAACGGTGTAGCAGGAAGTTTCGCATCCGTAATAATCATATGGAACCGCTGGCGCGAACCAAACTTTTTAGAGAGCGGCAAGCCATTAATACCAATCTCACACAAACCGCACGCCACCGCCGCATAATCAAAATCGGGAAATACATTAGGTGCGGGACGACCGTCACCGACCGATACGCCCATCGGTGCCAGTTCACTGGGGTTCGGGAAAATCGGTACTGCTTCCCAACCGTTATCCTCCAATGTGTTAGTCAAGCCGTAGCACGCCAACGAAAGGAATTCATCTTCCAACCAGTTTTTGCCGAAAAGTGCATAGTCGGTGAAATTCGTGCCCTCCTCCACGCCGCGTAACGAACCGCGGCAAATGCGTTTGCCCACTAAAATAACCGTTTCACCTTCGGGGAAAATAGAAAACGGATTATGTTCGGGTGCCACCCCATCAAATCGAGATTTCGGTGCAAAGCCCAACAAATCGATCCCTTCACGTTTTACGGTTTCGTTTATCGCTTTTAACAATTGTTCCATGTCACTCTCTCCTTTTTGTTGTTGACTCCAGTATACAAGCCATCCTGCTTATACGCCATCACAAAACAAAACGAGTTTTAAGATTTCGAAACTTGTTTTTTGGTAAAATCCATGCTATGCTATACCCTGAAAGAGGGTGAACACCTTGATACTTAAAGGAAATTCCGTTATCACGGATATTTGGGTGCAGCACGCACATTTTCGGGAAACTAAACAACAATTTGTTTCGCATCGGCCGTTCCATTCGCTGTCTTTTCGACTGTCGGGCCGCGTTACGTTTGACATTGACGGCAAGGCCTGCCGTTCCACCGAAAACAGCATTACCTTTATGCCGGCGGGTGTCGATTATGTTACCCAAATTGAAGAAGCGGGCGACATGTTTGTTATCCATTTTGAAACGGCCGACACGATACCCGATGCGCAACCTCTGTTTTTAAATAACCGCGCCGATTTAAAGCATACCTTTGCCGATTTGTACGATCATTATCACGCAAGCGGCACCAGTACCTACCGCTCCCTTTCGTTGTTCTACGCCTTGTTGGACACGCTAAGCCAACCGCGCCACGCGATACCGCGCCGCATGCGTCATGCAAAATATGTCATCGATACACAATTCTCGCAAACCGTCAACATCGCGCAACTCGCACAAGAAGCGGGTATCAGCGACGTGCATTTTCGCAACGAATTCAAACGTTGCTACGGCTTGTCGCCGCTTTCCTATCTCAAACAAGTACGCATCCAAAACGCCAAGCAATTGCTACGTTCAGGATACTATACCGTCACCGACGTTGCCTTGGAGTGCGGCTTTGAAAACATCAGTTATTTTTCTTATGAGTTCAAGCGCTTAACGGGGGAATCTCCCTCGTCGTATATCCGACGCTTTTAAAGGTTTACTTTTGTCGAAAAGTATGCTATGCTGATGATATGGGAGGGATATTATCATGAAAATACGCACTCTATTAAAAATCTCTGCTTTATTGTTGGCTGTTGCCTTGTTGCTTACCGGTTGTACGTCCGCCTTGGAAGACTTGGTTGACGGCATGTTCAACTTCGGCGGTGAAGCGTTCAACGAAGAGGATCGCTTTGCGAATTCCATGGATATCGTTGTACAGGATCCCAACGGTGAATACATTTACGACGAGGATGACGGTGTGGTTGCGGTCAAACCGCCCAAAGCAGAAGAAAAACCGACAACCGACAAACCCACAGCCGCACAAAACGGCACCGCGACTGCGGATGAACTTACCATGTTCCGCAACATGAAACCGGCACAGCTGGAACGCGATTACATTTCGCCGGCACTAAGTGCGTACGGCATTTTTGACGGCTTGGGGAGTTTGGACTGCGATTGGGAACTTACGGTCGAGAAAAACGGTATGACCTACCACAAAGTAAAAGCAAAACAACCCGATTTCGATTCCCGTGTTGATTTTACCAAGTATGAGAACTTCCGCAATTATATGTACACCGTTTTCAGCAAACAACTAACCGACCGTTTGTTCAGCGACAACAGTAATCTTTGGACGATTCATAACGGTGATTTTTACATTTGCGCGTTTGGCCGCGGCGGCGATATCGCTTATCAGGGTTATACCTGTGCGGTAACCAATGTGACAAACACCACTGTCACCTGTACCGTTTACGCCGAATACGTCAAAGAGCAGTATCTTGATCAAATGTGGGAAAGTGACAATTTCACGTTAACGGATGACATGATTGAAACCCATCCCAACCACTTTAAACTGATCAAACAAAACGGTAACTGGGTCTTTGATAATTTTCACCTCTGGTATTAATAAGC
>JAZOQQ010000024.1:0-2852 GCA_045656165.1 Acutalibacteraceae bacterium | reverse complement strand
CGGCCTTTGTATTTATTGAACGGTAAGCAAAACCGCTTTGGCGGTAAAGGGCGACATGGTCGGTACGGTCAGTACACCGTCTTGCACGGTAAGACCATCGCCGTAGAAACTGTCGGTCACCGTGGCATTGACTCCGAGGTTGACCGTCATCTCCCCTGCCGGCTGATCGTACGCGTGGCAGACCACCAAGATCTGCCGATCGGTGCGGCGCACCACCACTTGCGTGCCGGTGGGATAGCGAGTATTGTTGCCACGGTTGCCGTACAAGTGAGAATCGCCGTTTACGAGCACATCCTCCAGTTTAGCATAAAATGCCATGGCTTCGGCGGTCAACGCACGCTGGTGGGCGGTCAGTTTATCAATGGGGCCCGACAGGCATACGCGACCGAGGAAGGTTGCGGCGAGCGAATACACAAAACGCTCGTCGGGATCATCTTCGTGAAGTGTCGCCCAAATAAGTTCCTGCGCCGGTAACATCAACTTGTGAAGCGAAGCGGCAATATAGGGAATCTCAATGGCTTCGTGAGCATCCGAGAACGAGGACACGGCGGAAACACCGAGCATCGACGGCTCTAAGCGGTGACCGCCCGATGCGCAGTTTTCGATGACAAGGTCGGGGATCTCGGCTTTCATGCGTTCGAAGAACGCCTTGACTGCCTGCAGATGTTCACGCAAGCCCTCGGCACCCGATTCGGCACCGTCAGCCATGGTGCCGGTGTTGGCGTTGTAATCGACTTTAATGTAGCCAAAGCCGTATTCTTTAAGGAATGCGATGACCTTTTTGTACAAATGCTCTTGCACGTCGGCACGGCGGAAATCCCAGTAAGAACGCTCACCGTTGACCTTGATCACACGGCCGTCGCGTTTAAGTTTCATAGAATCATAAGCCGCTTCAAAGAACGCGGATCCCTTGGTGGTAACTTCCATTTCAAACCAAATGCCCGGTATCATGCCGTCTTCGCGGATTTGGCGGTTCATGGCTTTCATGTCGGGGAAAATGGACAAGTCGGGTTCCCATTCGCCGTTGCCCGCTTGCTCGTTACCCGCTTGGCACCAACCGGCATCGATCACTAAATATTTTACGCCGAGATCTTTGGCGGCAGCGGCAAAGCTCATCATTTTTTCTTGCGTTGGCAAACCCCACGTGGCACAATATTCGTTAAACGACGTACCGATGCCCTGCTCGCCGTAGGCGCGATAAGCGGGTTTTTGCATATCGGTAACGGCGTTGCACACATCGTCCACGTCACCGCACACCGTGGCAACAAACGCCGTAGGTGCGTCAAAACGTGCGCCGATCGGCACGCGTTTGCGCCAACCGCAGAAATCTTCATCGCCGAGGCCGCCGCACCACGTCAAGTAGTTACCGACGCGACCAAGTTCCATTTGCCACGTGGCATTGTGTGCCAGTTGTACGGCCCAAAAGGCGTGATATTCGGTGTCCTCAAACACGGCGGTCGGAAAATAGCGATCCACCGGATAACTGCCGCGCACACCGAAACGCTCGCTGTTATCGGCAACTTGCCAACTGATCCACGCTTTTTCAAGGCCTAAATCTTCAATGGTGCGGCAAACGTGTTTACCTTCCAAACTCCAACCTGCGTAGAATTGATGAAACCGATACGTGTTAGGTGCGTCGGTGAGTTGAAAAGGGCTCAGCCCATCCAGCGTAAAACTGGACAACATACGGAGTGTGACGTCTGCCTTACTGTTGTTCTCAAATGCGGTGTCGATCATAAACCCGCGCAGTCCCTCGTAGTGCGTCAACGTGTGGTAGATCGTGTACCCGTCCGCATTTTGCAGGGTGGTGATCACGCAGGTCTTCTCTCCCTCGGTTTCCGTGCGCTGATCGATCATACGCATATCGTCCATACGCGCGATGGCGCGCAGTGTCATGCCGGCCGGGGTGGCAAGATCTTGTTCAACAACGCTGTAGTGTGCAAGTGAGCCCATACGCCAGTTGTGTGTATAATTGGCGCGCGGTTGAAATTCCCCACGCGCAATCTCCCACGGTGCCGTTTGTTTAGTTGCTAAGTTTGAGGGCAGTAACCGCAACGCCACGTTACCTTTATCGTTGATGAGATAACGCACCACGGTATCGCCGAAACGATAGTCTGTTACTTGCATAAAAGTGGATCCCCCTTGCTGTATTTGCTGTTATTGTACCACAGGATATACCGCTTTGCAATAAAAGAAAAATATCGGCGCATTTTTGAAAAAGGGCTTGACAAACACACGCGCAATGCGTATAATAGCATTCGTTGCTCAAAGCAACTCAATATGCGGGTATGGCGGAATTGGCAGACGCGTTAGATTCAGGTTCTAATGGTCGCAAGGCTGTGCAGGTTCAAGTCCTGTTACCCGCACCAGAAAAGAACCCACATTTGTCTACGACAAGTGTGGGTTCTTTTCAACTAAGTGTGCCTTGCGGCATGATAAGCGATGCTAACGCATCGTGAAGTTGCTTCGCAGTGAAGCGCCTGCGGGCGTGGGTGGCACACTTAACTTCACTTTGTGCGAAGCACAATACTTCACAGCGGCATCGCCGCTGCTTCACTTGGCGAAGCCAAACTTCACTGAGTTGCACATTGGCAAATATCGCATCATTGCAATGCGTCTGAATACCGTGAAGGGCGAATTCCTGAAAGAGAATAAGTTTCCAGATCTTTCGCGGCATAGTGGAGGAACTGCCGTACATCTTCTTTAGGGTGCATGGCAGTTTTTTGTTGACAAAATGTGGTATAGACTCTATAATTTTATTACAGCAATTGTTCACTTCTCGACTCTTTGCCAAGGGGCAGGGCATTGTGCCCCTGCCCTTTCTGCGTTTCCGGAGGAAGTTGTGGCTGACA
>JAZOQQ010000023.1:0-13741 GCA_045656165.1 Acutalibacteraceae bacterium | reverse complement strand
CACCAACTTTATCGTCCTTCGTGTCGGTCTTCTTGTCAGCGTTCGCAGAACCCGTCAGATTTTCCACCGTCGCTACCACCGATTCCGTCGGACGTGCCGTTGCGGCGTGAGAATTGTAGTACGTCAGATACGTACCCGTATTCTTCTCCACTTCGTCCGTCGGCGTCGTGTTTTCGGCAGCACCGGTCGTGTCGGTCTCACCTTCGGCAAAACCAACCGGAACAACCGTGAAGAGCAACACAACAACCAGTAACACGGATGTCATCTTCACAAGCCATTGACCATACTTCATGTTTACACACCCTTAAAAGTAATGATGTCGCAACAAAAGGCCCCTCACCCTTTTCGTGACCCAAAAGACATGAAAAAAGTACAAAAGGAACAATCTTTTGCTGAAAAGTGCCAAAACCCTTACTAACATTATACTGATTTTCATGTGAAAATATAGTAAAATTGTTGCAATAAAGTAGCACTTTTCGGTCAATTATGATTTTGTGCGACTGTTTTTGTGCAAAAGAGACTGTTAAAACCATCAAAACGGCAAAGAAAAACGCCAAGCTGCGGTATGCAACTTGGCATTTTTTGTACAATATGGTCAGTCGAGCGGAACCTCGTCTTGATGTTCTTCCATAAATTTGAGGATGTCTTCCACCTTGCCGATCGCACCGGTGGCACCGATCGCCATAATACAATGCGTACCGACCGCGTTAGCAAACTTGCCGCTGCGGCGATAATCCCAGTCCATCGCCAAACCGGACAGAAAACCCGCGCAGAACGAGTCACCGGCGCCGGTGGTATCTACAGGTTTGACCGAACGGTAGGTCGGCAATTCGTAACGGGTATGGCGATCTTCACAGATGAGAGCGCCTTTGCTGCCGAGTTTGATGATGACCGTCTTAACACCCGCATCAAAGAAGAAATCGGCAATAGCGTTCGGCTCTTCGCGGCCGGTCAGTTTCACCGCTTCGTCATAACTGGGCATGAACAGGTCCAAATACGGCAAAACCGCTTCGATTTTCGGCAACCACACGTTTTCGGAATCCCACGCGGTATCCATCACGGTGAACTTGCCCGCCTCTTGCATCTTTTTCATGAGCTGTGCACAGGGCTCGCCGTCGAATTTCGTGTTAAGCATGGCACCCGCCACAAAAACAATGTCGCAACGCGCCAACACGTCCTCGTCCACGTCTTCCAGCGTGTAAGCCGACGTGCTGCCGGGGTTGTATAAGAAACTGCGCTCACCCGTCGAGCCGATACACACGACCGAACCCGTCGTGGGAACACCGGCGCGCGATTTCACGCCCTGAATACCGACACCGGTTTGCGCGGCGGTCGTTTTAACAAAATTGCCGAAGTTATCCTCCCCTACCAAGCACAGCAGTTCCGACGGAATGCCGAGTTTGCCCATATCCATGGCAGCGTTGGAGGCACAACCGCCCACGTGCATCTGCACGTCGTCAACATACTGTAAGACACCGGGCGCCGGAATGGCATCTGCCGGTTTTACCAAAATATCGGTGGTCACGCTACCGATGCACGCTACTCGTTTCATGTTAAATCGCTCCTTTTTCCAAGTTACACCAGTATCATATCGTGTTTTGCCCACGCTGTCAATTACTTTGCAAAAAGTCACCGCCGCAATTATTCACGGCGGTGACTTTTTTACTCATTTTCGCACCAAAATCGCCATAACGGTAAAGTTCTTGGTACCGCTGGTTTCGGCAGGTGCCTTGATAGTGATCGTGTGCTCTCCGTAGGGCAGTCCCTCCACCATCGGCAACGGCAAATGGTAATATCCTGTCACTTTCTGCGAGCTCCAATCACCGCCATCTACCGCGTGTTCCAACGTAATGCCGCTGGCATCGATAAACAAACTAATACCCGTACCGGTAAAGGTAAGCGTCAATTCGCTGTCGGTTTTTGTAGCATAGATACTCCCGCTTTCAGCATCGTATTGCCATTCAGGCGATGCTGAAAGATCAATCTTATCGGCTTTGATATACTGCACGTCCATTAACAGTTGTTGGCTTTTGGCCGACGGCAAAGCGTACTCGCACAAAATCATCTCCTCAAGAAGTGCTTCCTTGGCTTTAGAGTAGCATGAGCAATTTTAAAATTCAATAGTATCAAAAAAAGATTAGGACTATTGCCAATATTTCTCTAAAAAAATAACAACCGCCCTGTCAGAGCGGTTGTTCATACTGTTTCGGTTATTTCTGCCAAACGCGAACCCAGTCCACTTCCATCGGCCATTCGTAGTTACAGCCAAGCATAAGCACCATTTCGTCGGTATCCATAATGCTGTGGCCACCGATCCATGTGCGGTTTGCCAATGACGGATCGTTTTCTTCGATGCGCGGCAACGGCGTGGGGTCGTCACGGTAAAAATACTGCGGCAATGCACCTTCTTGATAACGAGCAGAATGCATCAACTTGCCGTCCATATACCATGCGATATGACCTTCTTCCCACAGCGCGGCATAGGTGTGCCACTCGCCATCGACATGGTCGTGTCCTTTATAGCCAAGCGAATTGATCAAGTTCGAACAATAACGCCGTTCTTCCACATTCTCCTGACGCCAGTGGTCATGGAGCGAACCGGTATATGAGATAGAACCGTCGTTATCCAACTCCATGACTTCCAAAATATCCAGTTCACCCGCGTGCTCCCACGGTTGATCCATGAAATCCTTATGGCACATTCCCCAAAATGCCGGAACGCCGTTGTATTTACCGAGCGGCTTATCAACGCGAATACGCGCTTCTGCATACCCAAAACGGTATTTAAAGCCCCGATCACCTTTGCGGCTGTAAGTCGGCAGACCGATCGCCGCCGCACAATCGCGGGGGCGGAGGTACAACACCGAATCTTTGATGTAAAAGTCCTCGGCAGTTAACGGCGAAATGTTATACGGACGGTCGGTAAACCATGCGTATCCATCCTTACCTTCACCGCTCATATCAATGGTGTCAATCGACTCAAAATCATCGCTGAACGTCAACCGCGTCATACCGGCGGCCTGTGCTGCGACCGGAATTGAAATTTCTCTCATTGTGAACACTCCTTTTTAAAAGACCTGCGCCGTGTATCGACGCGGCGTTTGCGTGTGGCAGAAGGAGATGAAAGACACCATCGTCCGCCTCTTTTTCGCATCGATATCATATCATGTTTTTGCCGTAATGTCAATCATTTTTGCCAAACACGAACCCAGTCGACTTCCATCGGCCATTCGTAGTTGCAGCCGACAAACAACACCATCTCATCCGTGTCCATGATCGTGTGACCGCCCACCCACGTACGATTGGCAAGTGACGGACTTTTTTCTTCAATGCGCGGCAACGGCGTCGGATCGTCACGGTAAAAATACTGCGGCAATTCACCTTCGGCATACCGCGCTGCATGCATCAATTTGCCGTCTAAGTACCACGCAATGTACCCCTCGTCCCACAAGGCGGCGTAGGTGTGCCACTGATCATCAATATAATCACGCTTATTTTGGTAACCCAACGCGTTAACGAGGTTGGTGCAGGCGCGCTGTTTTTCACCGTTGCCGGGACGCCAGTGATCGTGAGTCGTGCCGGTGTACGACATGGTGCCGTCGTTGTCCAACTCGTTCACTTCCAAAATATCCAGTTCACCCGCATGTTCCCACGGATGATCCATGAAATCTTCATAGCAAATACCCCAAAACGCCGGTACGCCATTGTATTTGCCGGTTGGCTTGTCCACTCGGATGCGCGCTTCGGCATATCCGAAACGGTATTTAAAACCACAATCACCCTTACGGCTGTATGTCGGCAGACCGATAGCCGCCGCGCAGTTGCGCGGTTTTAAGTACAACACCGAATTTTCCACGCGAAAATCCTCGGTGGTCAGCTGCGACATCTTATACGGACGGTCGGTGTACCACGCGTACCCTTCCTTGCCCTCGCCGCTTAAATCAAAGGTGTCCAGTGAATCAAAATCGTCGTGGAACACCAGACGTGTCATACCGGCATCTAACGCCGCCTGCGGGATTTGTATTGTATTCATAAAAATCCCCTCCTATTTCTTTTTCTTAAAGTACAGTATATCATGCAAGCAAACACCTTGCAAGTGAAATCAAAAATAGCTTTGGCTTAGCCATTGCCAAAGCTATCACGACAATATGAACAAAATTACAGACTATCAATAAAATCTAACAGCAATTTCTTTTGCTTCGGCGAAAATTTTGCCAAAGCAATTGCCGCTTCATCTGCGTTGGATTCTGTCATAAAAAATTCTGACAAGGAAATACCGAGGGCATCGCACAGCAGTTGCAAATGCCCAATCGTCACATCCGCTTGACCCAATTCTATGCGGCGTAAATGAGTCTGTGAAACGCCGGCTCTTTCTGCCAATCCGTTTTGCGTATAGCCACATCGCTCTCGTAAATCGCGCAATCGTTTGCTAACGTTCATAATCCGACCCCTTACTTAGTCTTATAAGAATATGTTAGCACAAACGCGAGCGTTTATTTAGTTTCATAAGGTTGACTTATTAGTCTTATAGTGATACAATAAACACAACTCAATATTTTGTTTTTGGGAGGTAGTAAAAATGAAAAGATTGTTATTCCTATTCTTGACGGCCGTGCTGCTCCTCGCGCTTTCTGCTTGTGGTGACGAAGAAAACCAAACCGGTGCCGGCACTACGACCACAACCGCCTCGGTAAGCAGTACCGTGTCGAGCAATGCGGAAACGGATGGCACCGACAACGAAACTACAACCACCATTTCACAAGATCCGGTCACCACCACGCATACGCACCTTTTTGCCGACGCAACGTGCCGTACGCCGAAAAAATGCGCCTGTGGCGCTACGGAGGGCAACGTGGCGGCGCATGTGCTTGAAGGCGAAACTTGCAAATGGTGTAAACAGGTGGTTGCTGTAAATCCCGGTGCATTTAACGCCGACATCACCTATTCCTGTATCAGCAGACGTTATGACAATGGCGAAAGTTTTAGCATGCCTGCGGATTACGATTGCTACGTTATTACATTTTTAAAATTCAATGGCTCCTCATCGACGCAGGATGCATGCTTGGAATCTGAGACCCCGATCACCCAAGGCTATCGCTTGCCGTTCCATCACAACGGAAAATACTACGGATCTGTCGCACAGGGGTCTGGCATCAACGGTGTCACCTCATATAAAATCGTCGATTCAGAAATTGTGCTAACAGCACCTATTGACTATATGGAGGGTACCGTCACTATCCACTTTCAACTGTTGTCGAATGGCACCTTAAAAGTTGTCTCGCTTTCCGGCACGCCCATTCATGAGAAAGCAGAAATAAAGGTTGGCACCATCTTCCACCCCAATAGCAAACCTTTTCCCCAGGAATAAACGATATTAATCAATGCAAAAAGGACTTGCAGAAACTCTGCAAGTCCTTTTGTGTTTCAATTATCTGAGCGCTTCGGAAACCGCAACCGCGCACGCAACGGTCATACCGACCATCGGGTTGTTACCTGCACCGATCAGACCCATCATTTCAACGTGAGCCGGAACGGAGGAGGAACCTGCGAACTGCGCGTCACCGTGCATACGACCCATGGTATCGGTCAGACCGTAGGAAGCCGGGCCTGCCGCCACGTTATCGGGATGCAGGGTACGACCGGTACCGCCGCCGGATGCCACGGAGAAGTATTTTTTGCCATTCTCCATCGTCCATTTTTTGTAAGTGCCGGCAACCGGATGCTGGAAGCGAGTCGGGTTGGTGGAGTTGCCGGTGATGGACACTTCCACTTTCTCGTGCTTCATGATCGCCACGCCTTCCGAGACATCGTTGGCACCGTAGCACTTAACTTTAGCACGTTCGCCGTCGGAGAACGCTTTTTCACGGACAATTTTCAACTCGCCGGTGTAGAAATCGTATTCGGTCTCCACGTAGGTGAAGCCATTGATACGGCTGATGATATACGCCGCATCCTTACCCAAGCCGTTCAAGATAACGCGCAAGGGCTGTTTGCGGGCTTTGTTCGCGGTGCGAGCAATACCGATCGCACCTTCCGCTGCCGCGAAGGATTCGTGGCCGGCCAAGAATGCAAAACAATCGGTTTCTTCCGACAACAACATTTTACCGAGGTTGCCGTGGCCGAGACCCACGTTACGTTGTTCTGCAACCGAACCCGGCACACAGAACGCCTGCAGGCCTTCGCCGATCACCGCGGAAGCTTCCGCCGCTTCTTTCACGCCACGTTTAAGAGCCAGCGCCACGCCCAGCGTGTACGCCCACACAGCATTTTCAAACGCGATGGGCTGTACGCCTTTTACGATCGCGTTTACATCAATGCCTTTGCTCAGGCAGAGGTCGCGGCATTCTTCCATCGAACCGAGGTCGTTCTCGGCTAAAAATTTCTCGATTTTCGCAAGGCGTCTGTCCTTGCCTTCGAATTTCACATCGTTCGCCATGTCTGCAACCTCCTCTTATTCTTCACGGGGGTCAATGTACTTCGCCGCAGAATCGAAGCGGCCGTACTGCCCGATGTTTTTCTGATACGCTTCGTTCGGTTCCATGCCGTGACGGATGTCTTCCAGCATTTTGCCGAGTTTCACGAACTGATAACCGATAACTTCGCCTTCTTCATCCAGCGCGATCTTGGTTACATAGCCCTCCGCCATTTCAAGATAGCGAACGCCCTTGGCTTTGGTGGAATACATGGTACCGACCTGCGAACGCAGACCTTTACCGAGGTCTTCCAAACCGGCGCCGATGATCAAACCGTCATCGGAGAACGCGGATTGAGTGCGGCCGTAAACGAGCTGCAAGAAGATTTCACGCATCGCCACGTTGATCGCGTCACACACAAGGTCAGTGTTGAGGCATTCAAGCAACGTTTTGCCGGGCAAAATCTCGGCAGCCATAGCGGCGGAGTGGGTCATACCGGAACAACCGATGGTTTCCACCAGCGCTTCCTCGACGATGCCGCCTTTGATGTTCAGCGTCAGTTTACAGGTGCCCTGTTGCGGTGCACACCAGCCGATGCCGTGCGACAGACCGGAGATGTCCGCGATCTCTTTGGCCTTGACCCATTTGCCCTCTTCGGGAATGGGAGCCGGACCGTGATGCGGGCCCTTTTTCACTATACACATTTGTTCAACTTCATGGGAATAGTTCATGTTGGTACTCCTTTCGGATTTTAATTCGCCCTATATTATACCCCGAAATCGCGTGAAACGCAAGAGGGTTGTCACATAATTTGTTAATTTTTTCACGAAAAAAGCCGACGGCGTTGCCATCGGCTTTTTTTATTGCAAAATTACTCTTCTTTCGCAGCGGGTTTGCGGAGCATTTGACGGGTCTGATGCACTTCGCTGGCATGCTTCGCCAAATCTTCTTCCGTGCGTTTGAGCAGGTCTTCCACAAATTCCTGTGCGCCTTTGCGCATTTCACGGCATTTGAGTTGAGTTTGGTTGGTAATCTCCGCAGATTTCTGCTGCGCGAGTTTCACGATTTCTTCCTGCATCACCATGTTGCGGGCGCGCTCTTCCGCGGCACGCACGATGTCTTCGGCTTCTTTTTTGGCGGTATCGATGATGTCGGCACGGTCAGCCACGATGGATTTCGCCTGACGGATCTCGCTGGGCATGTTGCCGCGGATCTCATCCAAAATGTCACGCAGTTTGTCGGCTTCCACCAAGCATTTGCCGCCGGAAAGCGGCAGGCCCCAGGCCTTGTCGATCATTTCGTCGATTTGGTCCAGTAAATTCTCAATAGTCATGTTTTCTCGTTCCTTCCGTATTTTTCTAGGATATCCTCTACAATGCACGCTGGCACAAATTCCCGAATATCACCGCCGAGGGATGCTACCTGCTTGACCAAGCTGGACGAGAGGTACATGTATTCGGCGTTGGTGGTCAAAAAGACCGTTTCAACCGCAGGATTCAGTTTGCGGTTGGTAAGCGCCATTTGGAACTCGTATTCGAAGTCCGACATCGCGCGTAAACCCTTAACAATGACCGATGCGTTTTTCTCGCGTGCGTATTCGGCAAGCATGCCGCCGTACGCTTCCACTTCCACGTTCGGCAAATCGGCGGTGGCGCGCTTGAGCAACTCTACACGTTCCTCTTGCGTGAATAACGGCTGCTTGGCGTTGTTTACCATGACCACCACGATCACTTTATCAAACATGGCGGCCGCGCGCGAGATAATGTTAATATGGCCACAAGTTACCGGGTCAAAACTACCCGGACAAATCGCCAGTTTCATAGACGTCTACTATCCTTTCTGACGGTACAGTCGCACCACAACGCGGCCGTAACGGTACGAACGAGCCACCGTGAATGCGCCCACCGTTTCGGGCAACTCGGTTTCCCGATCGCTTTCGCAAACGACGGTACCGCCTGCCGCAACTTTTCCGGACAATGCTTCCAAGCACGGTACCAACAGCCCGGCCGCATACGGCGGATCTAAAAACACCAGATCAAACATCTTGTCGGTGTGTGCGACGTATTCTAACGAATCGCGGCACAACACTTCGGTATTTGCTTCCAGTTTGGCGGTGCGCAGGTTGCGACGCACCACTTCCACGGCTTGCCGACTGCGATCTACAAATACGCAAGATCGCGCACCGCGGCTGAGCGTTTCAATCCCCATTTGGCCGGAACCGGCAAACAGGTCCAACACGCGACGGCCTTCAATTTCAAAGTTAATAGCGGAAAAAATGCCCTCTTTTACGCGATCGGTGGTAGGACGCGTGTCCTGCCCTTCGAGCGTTTCTAAGCGACACCCTTTCGCGATTCCGGTAATCACTCTCATAACAAATATATTATCGCATTTTTTTGGCTAAAAGTCAATGTTTTTCGCAAAAAATCACGCGTTTACCGCATCTTTTAACGCCTCAACACGGTCGGCTTTTTCCCACATAACGTCCAGGTCTTCGCGACCGATATGGCCGTATGCGGCGAGCTCGCGATAAATGGGACGACGCAGCTGCAACGTGTCGATAATGGCGGCGGGACGGAAGTCAAATACGCGGCGCACCGCGGCGGCAATCACATCGTCCGCAACCACGCCCGTACCACGCGTATCCACACGCACCGACACCGGATTGGCAACGCCGATGGCGTAAGCAAGCTGCACTTCACACTGTTTGGCAAGGCCGGCGGCCACCACGTTTTTGGCGGCATAACGCGCCATGTACGAAGCCGAACGGTCGACCTTTGTGGGATCCTTACCGGAGAAAGCACCGCCGCCGTGGCAAGCGTAACCGCCGTAGGTATCCACAATAATCTTGCGACCGGTCAGGCCGCTGTCGCCCTGCGGGCCGCCCACTACAAAACGACCGGTTGGGTTAACGAAGATTTTGGTGTCCGCGTCCATCAGGTTGGCCGGCACGATCACATTGATCAACTGTTCGGTGATGTCTTTGCGGATAGTTTCAAGCGATACGTCGGGGTCGTGCTGGGTGGATACCACCACCGTATCCACGCGCAACGGCTTGTCGCCCTCGTATTCCACCGTCACCTGCGTTTTACCGTCGGGGCGCAAATAAGACAGCGTGCCGCTTTTGCGCAAATCGGTGAGTGCTTTTGCCAAATGATGTGCCAATGCAATGGGAAGCGGCATGAGTTCCGGCGTTTCGTCGCAAGCGAAACCGAACATCAGCCCTTGGTCACCGGCACCGATGCGGTCATACGCGTCGCCGCCCTGCTCACCGCGCACTTCGATAGCTTCGTTGACACCCATGGCGATATCCGGCGATTGCTTGTCCAGCACCGTCATGACCGCACAGGTGTTGCCGTCGAAACCGATGGAAGCATCGTTGTAACCGATGTCGTTAACAACACCGCGCACCACATTGGTAATATCCACCGAAGCGGTGGTGGTGATTTCGCCCATCACCATCACCATACCGGTGGTGGTCACGGTTTCGCACGCCACGTGTGCTTCGGGATCTTGCGACAAAATCTCGTCGAGAACGGCATCTGAGATCTGGTCGCAGACTTTGTCAGGATGCCCTTCCGTAACGGATTCGGATGTAAAGAAATGTCTTGCCATGATTTAAAACTCCTTTTCTTGTCAAAAAAACACGCCCCGCGACAGATCGCGGGGCGTGGATTCCACCTCATCTGTCGGTCATAAACCGCAGGATTTAGCACCTTGCCTGTTTGCAGGTTGCCGGACTTCACAGGGCCTGTTCCCTCCGTCGCTCTTGTTAAGGACCTATTCAAATTTAGCAGAACTTATTGTAACACAATTTTTTGGTTTGTCAACACTTTTATAAAATACGAATACTGTGCACCGCGCGGAACGTTTCGCCGCTCTCAACGCGGCAAATGCCGACTTTCTTGGTAATGTCGCCGTCGTGGCCTACCGTGTCGGGATAACCGCACCACGGCTCCACGCAAATGAACGGCGCTTGGTACGGCTGCCACAACAACAGATGTTCAAACCCTTTGTAAGTGATCTCCACGCCGCGCCCCGTTTGTTTGTGACGTAGCTGCAAGCTGTCGGATCGCGTACCATCGCGGAAGATCAAGGCGTCCACCGCATAATCCGCTTCGCGCAACGGCAACACCGTGCTGTTTTCAACAATCAGCGACCGCTCATTGCTTATCATCGGATCCGGCGTCGTATACAACGTTTCCTCTTGCGGGAATACAATCTCATACGCTTCAATGCCTTCGGGACAAGCATATGCTTCATGTGAACCGACCGACATATACAGCGGTTCAGCCGACGGATTGTACACGCTGTACGTGATCTCCACCATTTTATCAATCAGCCGATAGCCGATGCGAAATTCATACGAAAACGGATACATCGCACGGCTGTTTTCGTTGTCACGCAGTAAAAACACTGCTTCGGTATCGGTCACCGTTTCTGCTTCAAACATTTCGAAGCGGGCATACCCATGCTTTTCCAGCTGATACGTTTTGCTGTTATAGCGATACTCCCCATTATGTAACGCACCGCAAATCGGAAACAGTACCGGCGCATGCTTACCCCAAAAAGCGGGATCGCCGCACCACAAATAATCGATACCGTTAGCCACAAGCGTTTGCATTTCTGCACCACGCTCACTTACGGTCACCGTCAAATCACGGTTTTTTAACGTCAACATCGTTGTTACCTCCTTTAATCGCACTACTCGCGAACTGACAATTTCTTTTTAGCAATTCCGATTTTTACGCCGATGATTTTAGCGTGAGGTTCCTTTGTGCTATCTCTCTTTTTTCATTATATGCAGAAGCTCGCACAGATTACAAGACCTTTCAGAAAAAATTACCCACCGTTACCGAAAAAGTATAGATTTTTTCAACGGGTTCCGTTATACTATTAAATAGTAAAAGGCAAAGGAGGAAATCCCCCATGCAAAAGCTTAATTATAAACGTACGATACTGGTTGGTTTCGCGTTCTTTCTAATTAGCGCCTTTTGGCAGGCGTATGACGCCACCATTCCGGTAATTCTGACCAACAAGTTCGGCATGTCGCAAACGTGGTCGGGTGTCATCATGGCCCTTGACAACGTGCTGGCGCTGTTTATGTTGCCGCTGTTCGGCGCGCTCAGCGACAAATGTAAAACGCGGTTCGGCAAACGCACGCCGTTCATTACCGTCGGCACGATCATCGCCGCTGTTGCTTTGATCGGTCTGTCTTTTGTGGACAATGCGCAGCTTGAACACATCAACAAGGTGTCCAAAATTGACGATCCTGCCGCACTCAGCGTAATTTACGACGCACAAGCGGAAAAACCGTTGAAAACCCCCGAAGGTGACGCGTTCGTGTTGAAAGACCTCTTCACCGAAGAAGAGTTTACCGCGATCACCTGCAAGGTGGAAACGGCCGACGGCAAAACCGAAACCTCTAAAGATTATACTAACTATGTCGCGCCCGCTCGCCAAGCGTACGTGGCGAACGTGACAGAACAAAACCCCGGTTCGTTGATTTTCTTTATCGGCTTACTGCTGGTATTGCTCCTTTCAATGTCCACCTTCCGTTCGCCTGCCGTGGCACTCATGCCCGACGTAACCATCAAGCCGTTGCGCAGTAAAGCAAACGCCATCATCAATTTGATGGGCACCGCCGGCGGTATTTTGGTGTTGGTGCTCGGTATTGTGTTTGCTACGTCGGCAGTACAAAATGCGCTGATGAGTTACACCACATACTACGGCGTTATTGCCGGTATCATGCTGGGGGCGTTACTGATCTTCTTGCTCACCGTGCGCGAACCGCGTTGGTCGCAGCAAATGCAAGAAGACAGCGTACGTCTCGGCATTGAAGAAACACCGACGGAAACGGGCAAAAAACGCGGGTTGAGCAAAAGCGAAAAGATATCGCTGATCCTGATTCTCGCGTCTATTGCGCTGTGGTATTTCGGCTACAACGCCGTGACTTCCAAATACGCAGTGTACGCCACCAATATTTTATCCAAAGATTACAACACGACCATGCTGTTGGCGCAAGCTGCCGCCATCGTGGCTTACCTGCCCGCCGGTATCGTTGCTTCCAAGATCGGTCGTAAAAAGACCATTCTCGGCGGTGTGGTCATGTTGGCCGTCGCCTTCGGTGTAGCGGCGTTCTTGCGCTCCGAAAGCCCCACCATGCTGATGAACGCCATGTTTATTTTGGCGGGCATTGCATGGGCTACCATTAACGTCAACTCATTCCCGATGGTAGTGGAAATGTGTTCGGGTGCTGACATTGGAAAATACACCGGCTACTATTACACGGCCTCCATGGCGGCACAGATCGCCACCCCGATGCTGTCCGGCTTCTTGATGGATCAGATCGCCGAAACGGTGCTGTTCCCCTACGCCGCCATCTTTGTGGCGCTCGCATTCGTAACCATGTTCTTTGTCCGTCACGGCGATGCTAAGGTCACCGCCAAGACCGGCTTGGAGGCGTTGGATATCGATGATTGAGGCCATTTGTATCACGCTTGCCGTGCTTGCCGCCTTATTCGTCCTCTACTTGCTGGCGGTCGGCGGTCGGTCCGGACATCCGGGCCTTGCCGCTCTGCGCTCTCATGTATACGCACACCGCGGCCTGCACAACGAGGAGCGTCCCGAAAACTCGCTGACCGCGTTCAAAGCCGCCAAAGAAAAGGGCTACGGCGTTGAGCTGGACGTGCACCTGTTAAAAGATGGCACGCTGGCGGTATTTCACGATCACACGCTCATTCGCATGACCGGTAAGGAAGGCAAAATCGAAGATTTGACAGCCGCCGAGTTGTCAGAATACACCCTCGCCGACAGCGGTCAGACCATTCCCACGTTGGAGCAGGTGCTGGAATTGCTTGAGGGCGGTGCGCCCCTTGTGGTGGAACTCAAGGCCGCAGGCAATCACCGTGCCCTTGTTCATGCGACGATGGCTGTTCTGAAACGGTATAACGTGACCTATTGCATCGAATCGTTTGACCCGCGTTGCTTGTGGTATTTACGTCGCGATTTTCCCAACGTGATTCGCGGGCAATTGTCGCAAAATTTCTTTAAGAGCAACGAAAAACTGTCAGGCATTACTAAGTTTATGCTGACATATTTGCTAACCAACTTCCTCACTCGTCCCGATTTTGTGGCATACCATTTTGCACATCGCCATGAACTGAGCGTGCGCGTTGCCCGCAAGATATGGGGCGTGCAAGGGGTCGTGTGGACACTCACCGACTCCAAGCAACATCAAGCCGCTCTTTCAGAGGGCTTCTTACCGATCTTTGAACAATATGAACCATAATCACAAGCTCTGTCGGGCGTGCGGCGCGCCGCCCGTTTGG
>JAZOQQ010000022.1:0-6458 GCA_045656165.1 Acutalibacteraceae bacterium | reverse complement strand
ACATTGCGCGATAACGAAACCCTGACACGGCATTCCACCTTCTCGCGACAAGGCGTTCTGCTCGCACGTAAAGCCGATGATCGTGCCGAAGCGTTGCGCGTGCTGTATGTCGCCATGACCCGCGCACGCGAAAAACTCTATTTGTTGTTACACACCAAAGACGCCGCCAAAACGTTTGGCAATCTGGCGGCCGCGATTGATCCCGACTCCCCCACGTTACCCGCGCAGATGATCCGCTCAGGCAAATCACTCGGTGACTGGATCGGGGCGACGTTATTACGCCATCCCGCTGCGCTCGCGTTGCGCCATGCGGCCGCAACGACCGAGCAACTGGTGATTGACGATGATTCGGCGTTGTGCGTACGCTTTGCCGAACCGCACGTGACGGAACCTGTGGCAACAACATCCGCGCTGACCGTGCCGGCAGACGAGGAATTGGTCACCGAACTGCGACAACGCATGGCGTATACCTACCCCCACGAAGCGTTGTCGCGCGTTCCCACCAAAATGGCGGCATCCGAAGCATCCGCCGATCCGACGAAACCCGAACTGGTCGCACATGCGCGCCCCGCGTTTTTAAGTCAAGCGGGTCTCACCCCCGCCGAACGCGGCACGGCAACACACCGTTTCTTGCAATTTGCCGACTTTGGTTGCACCGACGTGGAGGCCGAGATCGCACGACTGCTCGCGGGTGGTTTCGTAACCGAACCCGAAGCCAAAGCCCTTGACCGCAAACGCTTGGCGACCTTCTTTGGCGGTGATTTGTGCCACCGCATGCGCGAGGCCGAGCAGGTCATGCGCGAATATCATTTCACCTGCCGTCAACCCGCCTCGGTATACGATCCGTCGATCACCGACGAAGCGGAATCCATGGTCTTGCAAGGTATGGTGGACTGCGCGTTTGTTGAAGACGGTGAACTCGTGATCGTTGACTACAAAACCGATCGTGTCACCTCACCTGCCGAACTTGCCGCACGTTACCGTGCTCAACTCGGCATTTATGCCCAAGCGCTCAGCGTGGTACTGCAACGCCCTGTCAAGGAATGCCTACTGTATTCCTTTGCCTTGGACCAAGCGGTCAAAATCTAAGCTTACCGAAACGGCCTTGTCACGCTCACTCAGCGTTGATCGGGCCGTTTTCCATGTCAACGACGGCATAACTTGTACGCTTCGGCGTGACAAGCCCAACGGATCACAATCCAGTTCATCCAACGTATGCAACGTATTTTGCAACGTGTCACGTAACAGACGCTCCACCGTTTCTTTTTGCGGTCGGGCGTCTGTTTGTTGTTCTACCGCTCGCAAATGGCCGTGAAGTATCACCTGCACCGTTTTCTCGGCGCGAATATGAGTGCGTAATTGTTCGACTCGGTAGGTAACACCATCCATCACCGTGATCCACTCGCGCAGTTCATCACCAAGAAGCAAAAGCCCTGCCGTTTGTGCTGAACTCAATCGTCCGACCATCCATCCGTCGCGAAACAGCGCTACACCGTCCGTGATAACCCGATCGTCACGCACCGTCACGATCGGCAATACCGCATCATACATCCCCGACAGCGCGCGCCGCACGTCCAGTACCGTGCGAAGAACCGATGTCCCGCAACGCTCGCCCTCGCGCAACAGGTTGACGATATGGGCAGACGGTATCGCATCGTTTCCGTTTTCCGCTTCCAACACCGTTTGCGGATCACCGTAGCATACCGCGATCGGTACCGATAACGCAAACGCATCCGCGGTTATCCAGTCGGAGAGCGGCACGCTACGGCACGTTTCCTCGCTGATCAAGAGTAAGCGGTTATGCAACGTATATGCCGTACGGCCGGCTTGCTCGCCCAACACCGTCAACGCCTCGGTCACCGATCGTCCCGAAGCCGTTTGCACGGTGGTCGCTGTCTTATCCTGTTCCGATAAACTGGCCGATGCTTTTAGCCCCTCAACCGTTTGCGCCGACAACGTGACACGATCGCCGTCGCGGTGCACCCCGATCGCCGTCACCACCGTTTGTCGGCTGAGAGCATCCGCATCCCGACAACTCGGCACAACCGCCGCCAGCAACAGCACGGCGACTGCCGCTCCCGTTATCCAAAACCGTTTCATGTCGTTTCTCCTTTTCGCGCCGCGATCAACGGCAAGAGTACACCAAACACCGCTAACGCCGCCGCGTACACCGCTGTCAACACCCACCACGGGCCACTGTTACCGCGCGTCAGCAACGTTGCCGAGACCAACACGATCACCGCGATACCGACCGCTCCCCATACCGTTCGTTCACCGCACACACGGCGCACCTGTTCCACGTACACCGTGCCGAACAGCGCCGTACGCACGAAAAACGTGCCGAGCCATACCGTGATCGCGATCAATTCCGTATACGGAGAAACAGCATTGATCGCCGCGTAAAACGGATACGCCATCGACGAGGACGCATCCCCCAACACGCCGACGGTCACGACACACACCATTGCCGTCACCGCCGTTGTGATACCGATAAACCACGCATACGCTTGTCCTATTTTACCTGTCACGTGCGGGTATAAGGCCCATAATACCGCGATTTCGGCGGTACGCGGCAATTCGCGCACCACGCCGCTCAACACCCCTGTACCGTTTATCGACAGCATCGGGAAATGTAAGCCACGCATATGCGGCACCAACAATGCCGTCAACAGCAGTAACATGGTTAAAGTCACCACCGCGATCACCGTAGCGCTGCGCGCCACCGCTTCCAAACCGTACACCGCCGCCAGCAATCCGATCACTGCCAGCACCGCCGTCAGTAATCCCACCGAAAAATCGGCGGTTACCGTTGCTTCGGCAAACGCACAAAACTGTAACAATTCCACGTACAAAAGGAACAGCGCCAGCAACCCATACCCGATCCGCCATACCCTGCCGTTTAACAGCGCGCCGCGCCGCCGTGCAACATGCAGCGGCAACCATACCGCCGCCAATACAGCGGCGTTAACCAACAACGCCAGTAAGACATCCCACAATCCTCGTGTGCGCCATTCCTCGCCCGTCAACAGTAAACATGACGATAACCGTCCCGCCACCAGTAACCAGAACAATTGCGAAGCCCGAATTTTGGCTGTCACGTCGGGGTTTCCTCCTCTCCGTCGGCGATGGGCGAACCCACCACGTTTTGCACCCGAAAACCGCGTCGCGCCAACACGCGCCAATCGGCACGAATAAACACGTCGCGCATGGCGCGAAAACTAAACGGCGTAATGGGCGCAGTCACGGGTATGCCGTCCACGTTCAAACTGCTCATACTGCACAGCAACAACAGCGCCCCCGCCACCACGCCGTACAACCCCAGCGCTCCGCCGAGCAAAATAAAGCCAAAGCGCAGTACCGCGACGCTTCCGTATAAACTGGGAATGACAAACGCGCTGATCGACGTCAACGCCACGATGATCACCATCGGTGCGCTGACCAGTCCTGCACGCACCACCGATTCGCCGATAACCAGCGCACCTACGATGCTTACCGCGTGACCGATAGCTTTCGGGAACCGCAACCCTGCTTCACGCATGATCTCAAATAAAAAATGAATCAACAACGCTTCCACCGTCAGCGAAAAGGGTGTTGACCGCGCCGAATTGACAAACGAAAGCAACAACCGTGCCGGTAACAACTCCGCGTGATGCATCCCGATCGCCACGTACAGCCCCGGCAATAATAAACTCACCGCAAACGCCAGATATTTGATGACCCGAATAAAGCTGGCATATACCGGCTGTAACGTATAGTCGTCCATTGCTTGAAAATGTTCCGAAAACAAAAACGGGATCACCAACGCGAACGGCGTACCGTCCACCATCACACCGACACGCCCCTCCGCCACCTTGGCACACAGCGTATCGGGCCGTTCGGTCACGTCTACCCCCGTGAACAGCGACCGTTGCTCGCCCTCCAAAAACGGTTGCAGATACCCCGATTCCAGCACCACGTCGAGCGGACAATTGCGTATCCGTTCACGCACGTTGGCCAACAGTTTCGGCGATACACGGTCGCGCATATAACACAAGCATACGGCGGTTTGGCTGTCGCTCCCGACGGTCAGCATTTCAAAGGTCAGTTTGGGTGTCTTTAAGCGACGGCGCACCATCGACATATTCACACGCACCGCTTCGGTAAACCCCTCGCGCGAGCCGCGTACTCCCACCTCGGTTGACGGTTCGGATACCGAGCGGATCATAAAGGCCTGCATCCCGCCAAGCACCGCGTGTGCCACCCCATCCATCAGCACCGCCGCAAATCCCGACACGATCAATTCGGCCAGCCGTTCCACCGTGTCGGCATATAACAGATCGGTAAACCCCAGCACCGTACTTTCCACCGTTTTCATCAGCGTATCGGCATCCCCGCCGTCGTCGGTCAAACGGGAAAGCGGCAACAACACCGCATCGGTCATCAAGTGGCGGTCGATCATTCCTTCCACGCTCACCACCGCGCCGTTACGCCCCGCTACCCGAATCTCACGGATCACCAAATCGGCGCTGAGGTCAAACGCCTCGCGCAACCGATTAAGATTGTCCGAAAGTGCCGCTGTAAGCGGCGTTTGTTTTGCCTGCATGTTCATCACCACAGCGAGTATGCACCGCTTTTTTGCGGAATATTCGGTTAAAGTCCGCCTATACTACTGCAAAAGGAGGTGTGCGCATGGCGATCACCGCCATTCGTACCGCGATCATTTATCTGTTCTTGATCGTGGCCCTGCGTATCACGGGCAAACGACAACTCGGTGAACTGCAACCCATTGAACTGGTGGTAACGTTGCTGATTTCCGATCTCGCCTCGGTACCGATACAAGAAAACAGCACCCCGCTTCTCGCAGGTCTGATTCCCATTGCGGTACTGGTATCGCTGGAACTCATTCTATCGGCGTGGATGGTCAAAAGCGGCACGCTTTCAACGCTGATCAGCGGTAATCCCATCGTTATCATCCGCCACGGCAAACTGTCGCAATCCGCTTTGCGCAAACTGCGCATGACGGTGGACGATCTGATGGAATGCTTACGGCGGCAAGGCATCTTTGATCTGCAAACCGTCGCCTACGCCATTGCCGAAACCGGCGGGAATATCAGCGTGTTTACCGAAGAAAATGCCGAACCCCCCACCCACGGCGCCGTACCGATCGTCAGCGACGGTCAGCCGGTGGAATGGGCCATGCAACTGATCGGTGTTGACATGGCGTGGATTCGCGACACCTTACACACATACCGCTGTCCGCTGTCACAAGCGTTATTGCTCAGCGCCGATGCCAAGCACCGCCACACGTTGATTCGGAAAGGAGAACCCCCGACATGAAACGCGTACTGGTAGCGATCGGGTTACTGCTCGGTATTGCGATAGGATGCGTAACCGTCATTTTGGGTCAGCACCGCATCTTAGAACAATTTCTCACCCAAACCGAACAAATGGAAACGTTGTTTGTCAGCGGTGACGTGCAAGGCGCCGCCGAAGCCGCCGAACTCTTTGCGGAGGAATACCGTCGCAAGACCGCGTATTTCTCGTTGTTTTTGCCGCAAGCCATGCTGACCGAAACCGAAAAAAGCGTGGTCAGCTTATCCCCTATTCTCACCAACGGCGAACACAAGGATTTCGTCACCGAGGTGCGCCGTTGCCGCATGCTGCTTCAAAAATTACACGACATGGAAGTCCCCACCGTGCAAAATGTGTTTTGATAAAACAAGAACCCGCCTCCACATTGCCGTGGAGGCGGGTTTGTTTGTTTGGTATGAGTGATCCTGTAAGCCGAGTTCTGTCGTGGACAATCATCTATCTCGACGACGCATTGCTGCGCCGCTCAAGCCACCTCCACAGGACACGCCGGGCAAGCGTATGTGTCCCTCCACGGTGTTGCATCGGATAGGGTTTACAGGGCCACGCAGTCTCCTGCGTGCCGGTGAGCTCTTACCTCGCCGTTCCACCCTTACCGCAGGCAAGCCTGCGGCGGTATATTTCTGTTGCACTTTCCCTAAGGTCACCCTCGGCGGCCGTTAGCCGTTATCCCGCCCTGTGGTGCTCGGACTTTCCTCAGGCGGGGCCTTTCGGCACTCCGCCCGCGACTGTCCGGTAATGTCGCATCACCTATTGTACCCCCAAGTTGCCCGATTGTCAATCCATAAACTGCAGAAAAATTTTTTACGGAAAATTCATCGCATTTTCATCCCTTTTTTTCAAAAAAGGGATTTCATCTGACAAAGAAATAGGCTATAATAGAGAGGAAGAACCGGCAGCGCGGTTGCCGGCGTGCGCACGATCCGGTGCGCAGTGAACCAGAAAAAACAAGCGGAGGTTATACGATATGCAGGATAGCAGAGTACAGCGGTTTATGGATTCGCTGAAGGGCAAGCGAGTGACGTTTTGCGGCGTGGGTGTCAGCAACACCCCGGTAGCAGAACTGTTTGCACAGAAAGGTGCAAAGATTACCATCTGCGACAAGCGCA
>JAZOQQ010000021.1:0-3176 GCA_045656165.1 Acutalibacteraceae bacterium | reverse complement strand
CTTTTTGCATTTGTCAACCTCTATTTTCGCTTTTTGCAAGGAAATCCGCGTGGGGAACCCATTCGAGTCAAATTGTAAAATTTTCGCATTCCCGTTGCGAGCCGCCCGCCTTTATGCTATACTATATACGATTATGCTTCCGAGGAGGAACATGTATGAAAGAAAAAACTTCATCCGTAACCGCCAAAACGCTGGCTTCACTGGCACTGTCGGCGATGTTTGCGGTACTCGTTTTTATTCTGTTGTGGGGGTTTGGCGACTTTAACCCCACGCAAATCGATGCCTCTACCACCGCCGGCATGGCGCACAAATCGTTGTGTTGCGGAGGTGTTGCAGCGTTGCTCGGCACGCTGTTATACATTCTCACGCGCGAATCGGTTCGCGATCAAAATGACGCACCGAGGAAACGGCCTGTTTGGTTCTATCCTCTCATGTCCGGTTTGCTGTCGCTCGCCGTCATGTGTGTCGCATACACCTTCCTCGGCATGTGGCCGTTCGGTGAAAAAACCGCGATGATGGTGGACATGCACCACCAGTACGCCCCCCTTCTTTCGGAACTGCGCTACGATATTTTAAACGGCGGCAACCCCCTGTACACATTTGAAGTGGGACTCGGTGCCAATTACCTGTCACTATTCGGCTACTACCTCGCCAGCCCCTTTAATTTGTTCTTACTGCTGTTCCCCGAACGCTTGCTGGCGGAAGGTTTGCTGTGCATCACGCTGTTGAAAAACGCTGTCACCGGCGCGCTGTTTGCCTTCTGCGTACAAGAACTTTACGGCAAACGCGGTCTGCACATTCCGTTGCTGTCGGTCATGTATTCCATGATGATGTACCTGCTGGCATATTCGTGGAACATTATGTGGCTGGACGTGGTCATGATTCTGCCGCTGGTTGACTACGGGTTTGAGCGACTCGTCAACACCGGTAAATACCTTACCTACGTACTCTCGCTCGCATACGCGCTGTATGCCAACTACTATATCGGTTTCATGGTGTGTGTCTTCCTGATATTGTATTATTTGGCCTTCTGCTTGCGCCGTAACCGAACAGGCCGTGAGATCGGCGTTTCCTTTGCTCGCTTTGCCGGCTTCTCGCTGCTCGCGGCAGGCCTCGTAGCCGCTTTGTTGGTGCCGGTATATTTGGCGTTGCAAAGCACTTCGGCTGCAGGCGGTACATTACCTGAACTCAACAACACGCTGAATATTTGGGAGTTGCTTGGCCGCCACTTGACCGACACCTCCCCCACCATCCGTTCGGGTAATCTACCCAACATCTATTGCGGCGTTCTCACCGCCTTATTTGTACCGTTGTTTGCTTGCAATAAAGGCATTCCCGCTCGCCGCCGTGCCGTGTATATGGCGTTGTGGTTGGTACTGTTTTTCAGTTTCCTCGTCAATTGGAGCGACTTGTTATGGCACGGCCTGCACGCACCCAACGACCTGCCTTATCGCTTCTCATTCCTGTACTCCTTCTTCTTGTTACTCATGGCGGCAGAAACGTTAGTACACATTCGTTTCATCGAACTGCGCCACGTATTTCTTACGTTTGGCGGTGCCGTCGCCTATCTTATGTTGGAAGAACAGTTCGGAAACGGTGACGTATACGGTTTCTCTACCGTGTATATCAATCTCGCGCTGTTCGCTGTCTACACCGCTGTGCTGGCATTATGCGCGCGCAAAATGTTGCGCCGCCGCGTAGCGTACGCGCTATTATTGCTCATCGTCACCGCCGAAATGGCTCTCGGCGGCGGTAACACCATGATTCGCTTAAACAGTAATGAGTATTTCACCCGCCACGACGATTACGTGGATAACACCACCACCGAAGCGATCCGCAATGCCGTTATCCGCATGCAACGTCAAGGCGGCATCCTCGCTGACGGCGACTTCTATCGTGTCGAATTCTTGCCGCGTCGCACCTGTGTGGATACCGCGCTGTTCCACTATCGTGGTCTTACCTCTTTCTCCTCAAGCAACTACTACACCACCACCAAACTGCTCGGCGGTCTGGGCTATGCAGTCAACGGTGTTAACAGCCACCTGTATAAATCGTATCAACCGTTTACCGACTCCTTGCTCGGTATTCGATACGTGGCCCTGGCGAAAGGCGAAGTGGCCCCCGCGCCGCTCATTCATCGCGATACCGTCACCGTCGGCGACGTCACCTATACTATCTATGAAAACCCCTATGCACTCGGTCTCGGCTATATGGTCGACCAAGCCGCCGATGCTTACACGTATACCAAATACGACCCGTTCTATTCGCAAAACGACCTGCTAACAGCACTGACAGGTGACCCTGCTTCGTTGTATACGCTGTACACCGTACAACCGACTGATGAAGCTCTCGGCGCGTCAACAGGCACGGTATCCGGCTTCCGCACTTATACGGACGAAACTGACAACGTTGCCTATTTTTCGGTCACCGTCACCGAAACTGCTCCGATCTATTTGTATGCTGATTGCGGCGCCGCCGATGCCTTGAGCATCCAGCTCGGCGACCGTGAATGGTCGTTTACGCCGTACGAACCATATATTATCAACGCCGGCACCGTCGAAGCAGGCACTACCGTCACGCTGACCGTCACGTCGGATACCGCTTGCAGCGGCAACTTCTACGTCGCCGAACTTGACGAAGCGGTGTATGAAAGTGCCCTGCAAACACTCTCTGACGAACAATTGACCGTCACCGACTTTGCGGATAATCGCATCACCGGTACCGTTACCGCCTTAAATAGTGGCCTGATGATGACCTCTATCCCCTACGACAGCGGTTGGCGTGTCACGGTGGATGGTGTAACAGCAGAACCTGTCGCGATCGGCGAAGGCATGCTCGGTTTCCCCGTATCGGCAGGCAAACACACCGTACAACTGACGTACGTCCCGAAAGGCCTGTTGATCGGTGGCACCATTAGCATCGTCAGTCTGATCGTATTGATCGTGTTGTTGATCGTCGGCCGCAAGCGCCGTGAGAAAGTTGAACCGCGCCACGCCGGAAAACCCGAAACGCCAACCGTACAACCCATTCAAAACGGGTTTTCGGTAGAAGACGTTCCGCCAACCGAGTTACCTCCACTACCTTCTTCTCTTGAGGAACTTACCAAACCGGACGAAACCTAAACAACAAAAAAGAGCCCTTGAGGAAATCCTCAAGGGCGCCTTTTGGTAAACTTT
>JAZOQQ010000020.1:0-2917 GCA_045656165.1 Acutalibacteraceae bacterium | reverse complement strand
ATGGCTACGATCCGACTTGACGGCGTGAGCCCCGATACGCCGCAGTTCGCGGGGCGACTCGGCGATGACCGCGCCGCCGAGTTGTGTATTCAGGTGCCGTTTGCGGATTGTCGGTATCGGTTGGAGATCATCGACGGAGCAGGCGGCTACGACATCACCGATCTGTTGGATGCCGAGGACGGCGTGGTACGGTATGCCGTGCCGTGTGCATGGACGACGGCCGGTATCGCGGCGTTGCGCGTGATCGCGGTGGGTGCCGATGGGTGGCGTTTTCATTCGGCGGCGGCGTATTTGCGCTTTGAAGACCGCGAGGACGGTACCTATTTAGACGACACGGTGCGACCGGCGTGGCAGGAAACGTTGGACGAAGCATCGGTTTTGCTGGAAACGTTGGAACGCAAACTGATAAACGGTGAGTTTAAAGGCGAAAAGGGTGAGCAAGGCGAGCAGGGCATCCAAGGCGAAAAGGGTGAGCAAGGTGAGCAGGGCATCCAAGGCGAACAGGGTGAAAAAGGCGATAAAGGCGACACAGGTGAGGTGTCGCGCGCTTTTGCCGATACCGCGTATGCCAATGTGTTGCGCGGTCAAAAAAGCGGTCATCCGTTGGTGTTGAACGACGTATCGCCGCAACCGCACGAAGTGAACGTTGCGTGCGAACTGCCGAACCCCGTGGTGTTCCGTGCGGTACAGGAAAACGGCACCTACGAGGCGGATGGTGTGCGCCGTCCGTTGCCGCTTTACGCGCAAGGAGAAGCGGCGCTGATCGGCGGTGAAACGTATACCGTGACGATCGGCGAGGACAGTTTTACCTACGTGGCGGTAGAGCGTGCCGAAGGCGAAGTGGTGACGCTCGGCTACGTATCGGCTTTGGTGGATGCGGGCGACTATGAGCCGATCGGGGTCTTGTGTACGGTGTCGGGGCTCGGATTTGAAGTGTACGACAATCGGCCGACCACCGGCGAAACGGTGACACAGGACGTAACGATCACGCACCATGCCGCACCGATTACGGTGACGCGGTATGGCTTGAATTTGTTTAACATGGCGGCTGACGAGGTGATGACGAATAGTTGGAGCGGCAATACCGTTGCCAGACAGTTGAAAGAAAACGCGTGGTATATCGGGCTGACAAACAACAACTACTGGAGTTCCGGCAGCGTGGAGTATGCGCTGAAGGATGGTTCAATAGCGATCAAAGCGCTGACAAACGGATATGGCGTGGCACAAGCGTTTTCCTGTCAGCCCGATCGCACGTATTACGCTTCCTTTAAGGCGACGGCCGGCGGTGCCACGTTGGTGGCATCGTTTTACGATGAAGCGGGTAACTGGTTGGAGGAAACGGTTAACCTGACGGCGACAGGTTCTTTTCACACACCCGAACGTTGTCGTTGGGTCACGCTGTGTTTAGGTGGCACGAAGGGCGTGGTGCTGACGTTCTCGCGGATACAATTGTCGGTTGTGCCGATAACCACGTACGAGCCGTATACCGCGCCGAAAACCTATACCGCCGACGAAGACGGTCGCGTGGCGATCGAGCGGTTGTATCCCACCACTGTGTTGGATGCCGCCGTGCCGATGACCGCCTCCTATCAGCGCGATCTCAACGCGGTGATCGCGAAGTTGGAAGGCGGTGCATAACGTGGCGAGTCGGGTGCTGAAAAAAGGGGTCAACCGCATCACACAACGGTTTTCCTCGGCACATAAAGCGGTGGATCTCGGTCGCGTTCACGCGACAGGGGAAACGGTAGTCGCGCATTCTGACGGACGCGTGGTGTTCTGCCAAACGGGACAGGTAAACGCCAAGGGTTCGCGCGGTAACAAGAGTTACGGCAATTGCGTGAAACTGGATCACGGCGACGGATACAGCACGTTGTACGCGCATCTTAAGGACGTCGCGGTGTGTTACGGTCAGTCGGTCAAGCGGGGACAAACGCTCGGCACGATGGGCAACACCGGTAACAGTTACGGCGTGCATTTGCACGTGGAAGTGCGAAAACATAACGTTCACGTCGACCCCACACCGTATCTTGAAAACGATCTGCCGTTGGCGCCGCACATCACGTATCAGGTATACACCACGCGTTGGTGGCCGTGGGTGACGAATTACCACGAGCGCGGAGCGGACGGTTATGCCGGTGTGGTGGGGCGTGCGTTTTCGCGATTGCGCGCCAAGTCGTCGCGCGGCACGTTGCGTTATCGTTTGCACACCGAAAGCGGCTGGACCGCGTGGGCGCAGGACGGTGCGGACTGCGGCCGAAAAGGCGTGGTCGCCGATGCGGTGCAGATGGTGTTGGAGGGCGCCCACGGCTACGAAGTGTGCTATCGCGTGTCACCGTGTGTAAACGGTGGCTGGTACGGCTGGTGCACGGGCTTGTCCGACAAAACAGGCGACGGCTACGCGGGCGTGTTCGGCAAGGCGGCGGATTGTCTGCAAGCATACGCCGTGCGAAAGGGGTGACGCGTTGTGCAGGACATTGAATGGGAACGCCGTTTGTCACACGTGGAGGACCGTTCCAAGTCCAATACGCATCGCTTGGACAAGTTAGAGGGTCAGCAGACCGAGATGGGTGAACTGGTCAAAAGTGTGGCGACCATCGCGCAAAAACAGGTGGATATGGAAGCCGACGTGTGCGAGGTTAAAACGGATATCAAACAATTACTGGCCGTACCGGCCGATCGCTGGAAAACGGTTATCACCGCGGTACTGACCGCCGCGGTCGGCGCGGTGATCGGGGCGGTCTTGTCGTGAAAGGAGAGAAAGCGATGACGTCGTTTTTTAAGCGATTTCGTTCGTGGGCGCTGTGGCTGTCGCTCGGCGCTTTGGTCGTGTTTTGCGTGAAGGAGTTTGCGGGTTTGGATATTGCCGAAACCGTGGACGGCTTACTCAACGTACTGTTGCCGGTGCTGTGCGGCTTCG
>JAZOQQ010000019.1:0-2020 GCA_045656165.1 Acutalibacteraceae bacterium | reverse complement strand
TATGTAGAGCGTGATGCGTTCTTGGAAGTAATACAGAAGAATATCAAATTCTGTTATGCTGTATTGGTGGCCATGTCAAAAGATTTGGGTATTTCTGAGTCTCAGACAGTTAATTTGACCCAAAAGCATATTCGTGGTCGCTTGGCAGAAAAGCAGCCACTCTGCCCCACCGTCACCTACGGCCTTTCCAACGGGGACGTACTGGTAAGCGATCTGTCGGTGACGCTGGCCGGCTCCACGTTTACGGTAACGATCGGCAACGATTCTCAGGTGTTCACCACCAAGCTCTTAGGTGCTCATAATATCCAGAACTTGGCGGGCTGTATTGCGGTAGCGTATCACCTTGGTATTCCGTTGAGCGAGATGGTATATGCGGTGCGATTGCTAAAACCCGTAGAACATCGCCTGCAACTGTTACCCAACGGCTATATTGACGACGCATACAATTCCAACCCTGCCGGTTTCCGCGGTGCGTTGGACGTGTTACGTCAATTCGATGCACAGCGTATACTGGTAACGCCCGGCATGGTGGAACTCGGTGCGCGGCAAGATGAGCTCAACCGTGAACTTGGTGAATATGCCGCCGCGTGTTGTGACGTCGCGGTACTGGTTGGTTTAAAGCAAGCGCCGCCGCTAAAAGAAGGGTTATTGGCAGGTGGCTTTGCCGAAGAAAATATACTGGTCGTATCCACATTAAACGAAGGTCTCGCCGCTCTCGCCAAACTGCCGTCGGACGGTGCACGTATCGTGTTGTTGGAAAACGATCTGCCGGATAATTTTTGAGAGGTGTTAGCATGAAAACAAAGGTTGCCGTTATGTTTGGCGGTCGCAGTGTGGAACATGAAGTGTCGGTCATCACGGGCATTCAGGCGTTCTGTGCGTTGGACCGCGAAAAATACGATCCTATGATCGTATACATCACGAAAGATAACCGATTTTTCACGGGTAAAGTGCTGGAGAAGATTGAATCCTACCGCGACATGAAAACGTGTTTAGCGGCTGCGACGCAGGTCCTATTGGTGCCGTCAGCCAACGGCGTAGACATGGTGCGGTATCCCGCCAAAAAATTCGGAAACAATTTGATCGGCTCGTTTGAGGTAGTCTTACCTGCGGTACACGGTACCAACGTGGAAGATGGTACGCTGATGGGCTTTTTGGAGATGCTGGGTGTCCCCTACGCCGCTTGTGACGTGATGTCCTCTGCCATCGGTATGGATAAATATTTGATGAAAGCGGCGCTCAACCACGCCGGTGTACCGGTTTTGCCGGCGTTGCCCTTCTCCGGAAAGGAATACGCTGTCAACAGTACGGCGGTAGCAGAGCGCATTGAAAACGGCATCGGGTATCCCGTCATCGTCAAGCCGGTTAACCTGGGCTCTTCGGTCGGTATTTCTCGTGCCGATAACCGCGACAAACTAATCGCCGCGTTGGACGAAGCTTTTGGCTTTGCGGCACGTGTATTGGTGGAAAAAGCCGTCACGCCGCTTCGCGAGATCAACTGCTCGGTACTGGGTGATACGGAAGACGCGCGTGCTTCTGTTTGCGAAGAACCCATTAACAGCGATGAGATTTTAAGTTATAAGGATAAGTACTTAAGCGGCGGCAAGAGCGCAAAAGGTGGCAAATCCGGCGGTATGTCGGATCTTAAGCGTCGCTGTCCCGCCGACATTCCCGATGAAATGACGGCGCACGTACAGGAGTTGGCGGTCAAAACCTTTAAAGCACTCGGTTGCACCGGCGTTGCGCGTGTGGATTTCTTAAACAATCCCGATACCAACGAGTTGTGGGTCAACGAGATCAACACCATCCCCGGTTCGTTGTCGTTCTATCTGTGGGAAGCCGCCGGCTTACCGTTTGACAAGTTGCTGGATGAAATGATTGAATTGGCTTTTAAGCGTCAACGCAACCGTCAAGCTTTAAACTTCAGTTATGAAACAAATTTGCTTTCCTCGGTATCGCTGGGCGGTGCCAAAGGCGCGAAACAATAAATAAAAAAGCCGCACTCGTTAAAGCGAGTGCG
>JAZOQQ010000018.1:0-2454 GCA_045656165.1 Acutalibacteraceae bacterium | reverse complement strand
AAAAAAGCAATTCGCCTTCTCCCAACACCACAGTGGAGCCGTTGACGATATGGGTGGTCTGTCCTTGACACATGTAAACCACTTCCACGTAATCGTGCGTGTGTGCAGGGAAATTCACAAATCGTGTGTGCGGGCGAATGGTGATGAGCTTGCCCATATCCAACAACTTTTTGCTGTTGATGACCGATCCGCCTTTTTCGGTATATAATGCGCGATCAATCACGCCGCCGTTTCGCAAAACGGTTTGCTCCTCTTCGGTTATCGCGGATAACCGTCGTAGAATGTCTGCATTGATTGCCACGCAATTCACCTCTTTTCCGTATATCATCAGCATACCACATTTGATGTATAAATGCAACTTTCGCAATTCTTTTACACTTTATTATCTGTTTTGCGGTTTCCTTTGACAAACAATCGGTGGCGTGCTATTGTAAAGTAGCGAAAAGTTCCATATTCATAACGAAATTTGTACTGGAAAAATCAGGTGCGATTCTATATAATAAAACACGAAAGGCGTGAACGTGCTTTATGAAGATGATTAACGAAACCTTACAAACAGCGGTAGCGTATGAATGTGACGTGCTGGTATGCGGCGGCGGTTTTGGCGGCATAGCGGCGGCATTAGCGGCGGCGCGTCAAGGTAAACGCGTGATTTTACTGGAAAAGCAATATTTGCTTGGCGGTCTTGGTACGTTGGGCCTTATTACGTATTATTTGCCGCTGTGTGACGGGTGCGGTCGCCAGGTATCCTTTGGCATTGCCGAAGAACTGTTGCGCCTGTCGCTGTCACTTGGCTCAGAGGAAATGTATCCCGACAACTGGTTGGATCCGAACGATACGGCACATCGTACCGAAAACGATAAGCGCTTTCAAGTGCGCTATAATCCCTACACCTTTGCGTTGCTCGTTGAAGAACTTTTAGTAAAAGCCGGTGTGCATATTTTGTACGGCAGCTACGCCGTTGGCGTCAGTTGTGAGGATGCGCGCATCCAAGCGGTAATGATCGAAAACAAATCCGGTCGTCAGGCGATTACGGCAAAATCGGTGGTCGATGCTACGGGTGATTGCGATATTGCGCGCTTCGTCGGCGCACCGACCGACACCTTTAAACAAGGCAACCTTTTGGCCGCGTGGTATTATTCACTCGGCAAACACGGATATCGCCTCAACTGTGTGGGTTTTGCCGACATCCCTGATGAACACAAAACCGATGAGGATCGCGAACGCACCAAACATCTGGAACGCTTTGAAGCGTTGGAGGGCGAGGAACTCTCGCAGATGATGCAAAAATCGCACGCGTTTTTATTCCGTGATTATTTGGACAAACGGCAGGAAGATGAAACGGTAATTCCCACCACGCTTGCCTCCATCCCGCAAGTGCGTATGACGCGAAAACTGGTAGGGGAGTACAGTTTGCACGACACCGAAATGCATACCTATTTTGAGGATTCCATCGGTATGGTATCCGATTGGCGCAAACGCGGTCCGGTCTATGAAGTGCCGTTCCGCACACTCTATTCCAAAGCAATCAAGAACCTCATTGTTGCCGGTCGGTGTACATCTGTGACCGAAAGTATGTGGGATATCATGCGCGTCATTCCTTGCTGCGCTGTTACCGGCGAAGCAGCCGGCGTGGCCGCTTCCATGACGGATGATTTTGCTCAGTTGGACGTTTCGGCTTTACAAATTGCCTTGCGCCAAAACGGTGTTGTTATTCACGAACATGACCTGTAACAAAGAAAACCCCGAATGGTTATTCGGGGCTTTTTGTTATTCAACAAATGCGACCTATGCGTAACGGTAACTTTTTACACGAAAATTTCCGAAAATTGTTAACAGACCTTGCAAAACGCCAAAAAGCGTATTATAATATTGAAGAATACATACGATACAAAAAGAACGGAGGATCTTTTTTATGTTAGTTACCATGAACGAAGTGCTGCCCCAAGCCAAAAAAGGCCACTATGCGGTTGGCTTGTTCAACGCTGTCACGTTGGAACTGGCGCAAGGCATTATTGCTGCGGCTGAAGAAACCGGTTCGCCTGTTATCTTTGGTACCGCCGAAGTACTGTTGCCGTATAACTCGCTGGAAGATTTGGCGATGATTCTTATCCCCATGGCGAAACGTGCCAAGGTGCCGGTCGTTGTGCATTTGGATCATGGCTTGCATAAAGAAACCTGCTTGAAAGCGCTCAAACTCGGTTTTTCGTCCATCATGTACGATTGCTCGACCGATTCCTACGAAAACAACTGTGCTCGCGTAAAGGAAATGGCGGACATTGCGCATTCCTACGGTGCTTCCATTGAAGGTGAGATCGGCCATGTCGGCGGTGCAGAAGGTGCAGCAACGGCTGAACAGCAGGACGATGCTGCGAAATTCTATACCACTCCCGAAGAAGCAAAAGATTTTGTGGAACGCACCGGCGTTGATGCGCTGGCCATCGCTGTCGGTAC
>JAZOQQ010000017.1:0-3607 GCA_045656165.1 Acutalibacteraceae bacterium | reverse complement strand
CCTCGGTTTTGCGCTAAAACTGTACTCGCCCCACTCTCTGCTTGCGCAAAACCTGTGAAAATGCCAAAGGCATTTTCAAGGTCGATTCCACCATTCTCAACGATAAAAAAAGAGGACATCCTTTCGGATGTCCTCTTTTTTTATGGCTGCGGAACTAGGAATCGAACCTAGACAAAGAGATTCAGAGACTCTCGTGCTACCTTTACACAATTCCGCAATATCGCGAACATGTCTATTATACCCATTCTCGTCTATTTGTCAAGCATCTTTGGAAAAATTTTCGAAAAATTACGCACAGCGCCGAGGGACTGTTGCCCCTCGGCGCCATACCGTAACGAAAGTCAAACTTATTTCAGGTTGTTCTCGTACTGCTGGATCATCTTTTTGACCATCTGGCCGCCGATCGAACCGGCCTGCTTCGCGGTCAAGTCACCGTTGTAACCCTGTTTCAAGGTCACGCCAACTTCGTTGGCAGCTTCCATTTTGAAACGGTTGAGACCTTCGCGGGCCTCCGGAACCATGCTGTTCTTGCTGGACATACTCTTAACACTCCTCAAAACGAATTCGGCTTTATGCCGTATATTTCATCTTGCGTTTGCAATAGTAGTGTGCGCGGCAACTTTTAAAACATGTCTGACAATTTTTTGAAATTACAAATCGTCGGCATCCTGTTCGGGGACTTCGCCATCGGCGGCAGTTCCGGTGTAACTGCCCAAAACGTCCGATAAAATCTCGCCGCGTCCTGCGCTTTTCATCGCGTTGACGGCTTGCTGCACCGCTTGCACGGTATTCGCGCGGACGTGCTTTCGCTTTTTCTCTTGCATCTATTTCACCACCCACCGTTAGTATGCCGCATTTTCACCGGTTTTAAAATCGTACTTTTTTCCTTTCAAAAACGGAATTTTTGCCTTTACTTGTTGTTGCGGCGGATATATAATGCGAGGGAAGAGAGGGGAGTACGTACATGAGCGCTTATGCCATCGGATTAATCTATGTGTTTGCGGGTACGTTTGTTCATCAACTGGAAGCCATTGTCGTAAAAAACTACGGCAAAAAATACGGCAAGGGTGGCATGTTCTTCAATGCCTTTTTGTGCCTGTTTGCCGTTGTGTATTTTGTTGTTTCCGATTTGGTGATGGACAAAAGCGGCTTTCAGTTACCGCCTGCGATCCTCTTGTGCGGCGCACTTACCTCGGTGCTGTACGCCGCCGGCTTTTATGCGGCGTACGTTGCCTACGCCAACGGCTCTTTCGGATTGACACGCTTTTATTCTTCCTTCGGCGGCGTACTGACCATCGTGTATGGCTTGGCTGTGCTCGGCGAAACGACAGGTCGTTTCTTCTGGGTCGCGGTTGCCTTGAAATTTGTCGCCATGTTCTTGATTCAGTATAAAGCCGGTCGCGATACCGATGCCAAATTCACGTGGAAATGGTTTGTCAGTACCGTCGTTAACGTGCTGGCCAATGTGGCGATCAGTATCATCAACAAATGGCAACAAGACCATTTTGAAGGACAGTACCGCAACGAATATTTAACGGTCATCTTCGTGGGCGCCGCGCTGATTTTGTTGATACTGGGCTTGATTTACGAAAGAGGCAGTTTTAAAGCCACCATCAAACAGGGCTTGTTCTACGGTATGGCGGCCGGCTTGCTTAACGGTCTTAATAACGTGCTCGGTTTAGCGGTGTATTATTACCTGCCTATCTCGTTTGTCAGCCCTTTCAAAGGTGGCCTCGGTATGCTTGCCACGTTCATTTTGGCAATATTTCTCTACAAAGAAAAATTCACGGTTCGCCAATATATCGGTGCCGCGGTCGGTGTCGCATCCATGGTGCTGATCAATATCAAATGATGTATGGTCTGGCGAAAGCCCGACCATATTTTGTGTAATTTTATCATAAAATATCTTGACGAACTTTGTCGGAATGTGTATACTATGGATAGTGTCTGCCGACAAGCTTGAGCACAACTTGTTGCGGTTAACAAGCAAGCGTAAAAGATCTTGTCGGTGACAAGGTCTTTATTTTTTTGTAAAAGGAAGGGGTTTTACGTCATGCAATTGATCTACAAGGTCGAAGATCGACCGAAATTCCCGCAAATCTTAGTGTTTGCCCTGCAGCAACTGTTGGCAATCATGGCGGCTACGTTGGTGGTTCCGGTTATTATCAACGGTAGCGGTACAATGCCTGCAGATGCGCCTCCCATGAGCTCTGTCGCCGCTTTGTTCGGCGCCGGTATCGGTACGCTCGTGTATTTGCTGTTTACCAAATTCAAGAGTCCGGTGTTCCTCGGCTCGTCTTTTGCCTTTATCGGCTCCATGACCGCGGCGTTTGCCGGCGCCGTTTCCGCAGCAGCTGGTTACCTCGGTCTCATCATCGGTGCCGTTTTGGCGGGCTTGGTCTATGTTGTGATTGCCATCGTTGTCAAACTGGCCGGTGTCAAATGGCTGAACAAACTCATGCCGGCTGTGGTTATCGGCCCCACCGTTACCATCATCGGTTTGTCCTTGGCCGGTAACGCCATCGGTGATCTCCAGAAAGCCAATGCAGGCGGCGATCCCAAAATCGCTATTGTCTGTGGTTTGGTTACCTTGGCTGTGACCATGCTGTGCGCGACTTTCGGCAAAAAGATGGTTCGCTTGATTCCGTTTGTTCTTGGCATCTTGGCCGGTTATTTGGTCGCTGCGATCTTCACCGTTATTGGTAATGTTGCAGGCGTTGATGCGCTGAAAGTGATTGATTTTTCGTCCTTGAACGCATTGACTGCTAACGGTGTTACTCTCAATACGTTTATTACCGTTCCCGACTTCACGTTTGTGACCGCCCTGAAAGGCATCAAAGATATCGATTTTGGCTATATCGTGACGTTGATCGCGGCGTATGTGCCGGTCGCCTTCGTGGTGTTTGCCGAGCATATTGCCGACCACAAAAACATCTCCTCCATCATTGAAACCGACTTGTTAGAGCAACCCGGTTTGCACAGAACGCTGCTCGGCGACGGTGTTGGTTCCATGGCGGGCGCTTTGTTCGGTGGTTGCCCGAACACCACCTATGGCGAATCGGTCGGCTGTGTGGCGATCACCGGTAACGCTTCCGTCGTTACCATTTTGACGGCTGCGCTCGGTGCGATCGTGATTTCCTTCTTGGCTCCGTTTGTGGCGTTCGTAAATTCCATCCCGTCCTGCGTAATGGGCGGCGTTTGCATGGCGTTGTACGGCTTTATCGCGGTATCGGGCTTGAAGATGATCCAAAAGGTCGACCTTGAGAAAAACAACAACCTGTTTGTTGTGTCGGCCATCCTCATCGCCGGTATCGGCGGTTTGACGCTTACCTTTGGTAAGGTCACCATCACCGCAGTTGCCTGTGCGCTGATCCTCGGCATCTTGGCCAACTTAATGCTTGGCCGTGCGAACAAGCAAGCCGAAGAATAAAAAACGAAACACCGAAAGCGCTCGCACGAAGTGTGTGAGCGCTTTCTTGTTTCTTTCACAAAAAATTTCGTTTTTAGTCTTGACAACCTCGCGATTTTTGTTATAATACCATAGTGACACATATCCGGGTGTAGCGCAGATTGGTAGCGCGCTTGAATGGGGTTCAAGAGGCCGCAG
>JAZOQQ010000016.1:0-13803 GCA_045656165.1 Acutalibacteraceae bacterium | reverse complement strand
TCCTTGGCTCACAGAACGACATGGCTACGATCCGACTTAACGGAAGCAAATGAAACCATCATACGCGTAAAACAAAAAGACGGAACGGATTTCACTTTACCTCCCGACCTAAGCTCCACCAAAAGAGCACGTCAAGGAGAGTATAAGCTTCGTTCCACGGGAGAAGTTGTTGTCAATCCGGACTTTCTTGCTACGTGGAATTTGAACAAAGCCAAAGAAGAATAATACAAAAAAACACCTCGGATGCGGCGGAAAGCTGCATTCGGGGTGTTTTGCTTGACCACAGTTTATCCCACATCCACGCACGGAGCACACGGAAACAGTGGAGATAAGAGTGCCGGAAAGGATGTGTTTGGGAGCCGGAAAGAGGCGGAAACGGCTAGAAATAAGCGGAAACAGGTACTCCGGAATTCTTTGGGACCAGGAGGCACGGAGTTTAAGTCTCCGCACTTCGACCAAATTGGAACGCAAGTATTGATACGATACTTGCGTTCCTTTTCTTTTTGTCAAAAGTGGCTTGGCACAAGGATTTTCGGCACTTTTGCAAACGAGATTTATTTCATTGTATCAAAATTGACCACACTAAAATCGAAGTTGAGTGACACCAACCTGCCCATTTTTAACACACAAAGTCTCGATGAAATTTTTCTCAAAAGATTAGTTTCATCGTGCCCAAGATTAGTTTCATTGTGGAAGAAAAATTTCATCGTGAGGGAGAATAGTTTGATTGTTCTTGAAAAAACATCTTGTTTTTAATATAATCAAATTAGCGGAATACAAAGGAGTGAGGCGTAATGATTTCGCAACTTGCCGAAGAACTTTATAACAAGTCGATTCAATTAAAAAAATATAATTCTGGAAATTTGTTGTTTAAAAAGAATCGTTCAGCGTTAGAAAAGCAGATTTATGAATTGAAGGATATGACAGAAAAAATCACCTTTGCATTACGCAATAATCCGAACTATTCAGATCAATATTTTGAACTGGCATTATTTATGAGTAATTCGCTTTCAGAGTGCCTGGTATTCTTGCACAGTAAGGGAAAAGGTAACAGAGAAACCGTGCAAAGATACATTTGGGGATTTCATAATCTTCCCAGAGCATTTTTCTCGTTAAACAATCGTATGAGAGTATCCCCTGAAGTGGCTATGGAGTATTATAAACCTTACTTAAAATTGGACTAATTCTCTTGTCAGTTGCATAAAGAAAAAGGTTGCATAAAAATGCAACTTTTTGCAACCCAATGCAACCCGTATCAAAATATACGTTATAATTCACTATCTCCATATTGAAACAAAGGAAAGCCCTTGTCCACAAGGGCTTTCCTTTGTTTTTTGTGCCAATATCACGCGCTTACCGTCCTCTATATTCGGCTTTTAACACGTCTGCCATTTCTTCGGGTGATTCCTGACAACCGCCGGCAAGCCACAGCTTGATAATCGCATTAAGCCCGTTTCTGAAAAATTCGATATGATATTTAAGGTTACTATCCATGTGTTCTTGCTCTGCCCTTTTAGCATCATATATGGACACCAGATGCTTATCGTCATAGCACAGTTTGAAATAGGTGTTGTAGAAAATTTGATTTTCTTTGATATGCCTGAACATCTTAAGCGCACCGGTACGCTCGTTAAAATAATCGTAATCGGCAAACAAATTGCTGAATTCGTTTTCGAGCCTCTCCCTTGTTTTATCGGCAAGATCAAATATATCCAGATAATTGGCATAGAACGTACTGCGATTTAACTGTGTCTTTTTTATAAGATCCGAAACCGTAATATCCTTAATGTCATGCGTTTGCACAAGTTCTATAAATGCACGCTCGATTTTCTCTTGCGACTCTCTGCGCCGCTTATTATTCTTTACGTTCATAATCATTCTCCATTATTCCAACACCCGTTGGCGAATTGTTGATTGTTTTTCGTTTTCGTGCATAGTATACTACAAACACAATAAATGTACAAGTGTTGGTTTAATAAAAGGAGATGTTTATATGAAAAAGAGTAGTTTTATGGCGCTCGTTTTGGGAACGATAAGCGGCGTGCTTTTTGCACTCGGCATGTGTATGGCACTTTTGCCTGAATGGGAGGCCTTCAAAGAGGGGGTTGTTTTAGGCACGATCGGCATTGTGCTCGGCATAGTGACGGCGCTTATTTGGTGTAAGATGGAAAACAAAAAACTTCCTGCGATGAATTTAAAAAATATCGGCCGCATTCTGTATGCCGTTGTTGCTGTTTTGGTGCTGGGTGTTGGTATGTGCCTGTGCCTGGTGTGGCAACAAATTATCGGGGGTACGCTGGTCGGTCTACTCGGTATCGTTATGTTAATTGGTCTCATCCCCATGATTAAAGGTATCAAATGAAAGCGCTAAAGCTTATAAGGAGCCCCTATACCGGTCTTGTCATTAACGTTGCTTATGCAGTCGGCAACTGTCTGGTCGGGTTTCGTAACGTTTCGTGGTGGTTTATTACGGTAGGTGCGTATTATACCAATATAGCGAAATCAAAAATCACAAAGGCAAACGAAAAACTTGCCAAATCCGTTACGGGTGGTTATAAGAAAATTGAGCAAGGCGTTGTCGATGGCTATACTAAAATTGAAGATAAGTTTGTGGATACTTACCTCACCAAAGAAGGCGAAAGCGTAGAGGAGGCAAAGGCAAGGTTAAAACACAAAAACTGATTTTCTGCTTTAATATCCCGCAAGACCTCTCGCAAATCAGAAATCGTTGTCTTGGTTACCGGCGGTGACGGTTCATTTGCATTTTTTCGTCTGATATGCTATCATGACGATAGTATAAGGAGGCGTTTTTATGGGATACACGGCATCTGACAACCGGTACACACTCACCCCCTACCGTAAATGCGGCGACAGCGGCTTGAAGTTGCCCGCCGTTTCGCTTGGCTTATGGCACAATTTCGGCGGCGCGGCCGATTATGAAAAGATGTGCCGCCTGTGCTTCACCGCGTTTGACAACGGCATCACGCACTTTGATATTGCCAACAACTACGGCCCGCCTCCCGGTAGCGCCGAAACAAACTTCGGCAACATTTTGCGCGAGCATCTCAAGCCCTACCGCGATGAATTAATCATCAGCACCAAAGCGGGCTATTATATGTGGCCCGGTCCGTACGGCGACCTCGGTAGTAAGAAATACCTGACCGCCAGTTTGGATCAAAGTCTGCGCCGCTTAGGTCTGGATTACGTGGATATTTTCTATCATCACCGCATGGATCCCGACACCCCGCTGTATGAAACCATGTGGGCGCTGGACAGCATTGTCAAAAGCGGCAAGGCGCTGTATGTCGGCCTTTCTAATTACGACGGTGAAACCATGAAACAAGCCGCCGCTATCTTAAACGATCTGCATTGCCCGTTTGTTATCAACCAAAACCGCTATTCCATTTTGGACAGAACGGTAGAGAAAAACGGCTTACTGCAACAAGCGATTGACGATCAAAAAGGCGTCATTATTTTCAGCCCTCTCGCGCAAGGATTGCTGACAAACCGTTACTTAAACGGCATTCCTGCCGATAGTCGTGTGCGCACCGACAGCCGCTTCTTAAGCGAGCGTTCACTCTCCTCCGAGATGCTGGAAAAAATCCGCAAACTGAACGCCATCGCCGAAAATCGCGGGCAAACGTTGGCGCAAATGGCGCTTTCGTGGTTGTACAGCCGCGACGGCGTTACCGGCGTTCTCATCGGCGCTTCCAAGCCGGAACAGATCATCGAAAACTTGAAAATGACCGAAAATCTCGCATTCACACAAGAAGAACTGGATGCAATCGACGCCATCGTGTTATAAAAAACAGACCCGCTGATCACCGTTTGGAACGATCAGCGGGTTTTTGTTATTTCAAGATCATACGAATACAAAACAGTTGCAAGCGTTTAGGTAAAAGATTGAAAAACAACAACAACGGATTGCGGTTGATGCTATAGGCAAATGCGGGACGGCTCTTTTTCAAAATACGTGCCACTTTTTCCGCAATCTTGCGCGGCGGTATACAGCGTGCTTCTACGCGCTCAACGATCCGCTTAAATCGCGCGGCATTGCAAGAATATCGTGTGGTTTCGCGGCAAAAACGATCCAGTGCGGTGGTGGATACCCCCAACATATCGGTTTGCACTGCACCCGCGCGCAGAACCGATACCGCGATACCGTGCAATTGCAATTCCATGCACAACGCATATGCGTATTTATCCAGCGCCGCTTTGCTGACGGCATAAATGCCCGTAAAGGGCAACGGGTCCAACGGTGCCAGTTCACTGGTCGTTATCACAATACGGCTGCCTCTACTCAAAAGCGGCAAAAACGTGTTATTGATTAAAAAGGCGCCGCGCAGGGTGATATCCATGATGCGCGAAAAGGCATCCTCTGTCATCTCCGCCAGCGAATCCAGCATATACACACCTGCAAAATGTACAATGGCATCCAACTGTTGCGTATGCGCTGCCACCGCGTGAAAAGCCGCTTCGACACTTTCTGCCGACGTGATATCGGCTTGAAGGGGGATTACCGTTTCGGATGCGTTACCAATATGGCAGTCCAGCGCAAACACACAAACACCCTGTCGGGCCAGCAAATCCACCATCGCACGACCCATTCCACCGTATGCACCCGTTACCAGTACATATTTCACACACTCTCACCTACCGTTATTTCCAAATGGCCATGATTAAGGTGCCGCACAACATCAGCACCAAGCCGATCGCCGCTTTAACCGACAGTTTTTCTTTGAACACAAAAAACGAAAAACCGACCGCCACTAAAACACTCATTTTATCGATCGGCACCACGACGCTGACGTTGCCGTGCTGAATGGCATAATAATAACACAACCACGAAGCACCTGTGGCAATACCCGACAAGGAAATAAACAGTAATTCCCGTTTATCCAGCGTTTTGAGTCGTTTGTGCTTGCCTTGTACCAGCACGATCAACCATGCCATGATTAGCACTACGCCGGTACGGATCGCGGTTGCCACGTTGGATTCCACACCCGAAATACCAACCTTAGCCAAAATAGATGTCAACGCGGCAAATACTGCCGACAGCACCGCGTACAAAATCCAAACCCGCTTTTCTTCTTTGGCGGCGGTTTGCTTTTTCTCAATCATTAAAAAGATGCCGACAGCGAGTAATACCGTTCCGATTAACTTAAACGTAAGATTGCTCGTTTCGTCGAAGCACACGATGGCTAACAGCACCGTTAAAACGGTACTGGATTTATCAACGGGAACGACCTTGTTGATGTCACCCATGCTGAGCGCCTTAAAATAGCAGATCCACGAAGCACCTGTTGCCAGCCCCGACAACACCAAAAAAAGCAATGACTGCGCGCTAATGTTCACAACACTCGGCGCCGAACCCGCTATCGCTACCATCACCCACGAAAAGAGCAGCACAATAACCGTGCGAAGCGCGGTCGCAAGATCGGAGTCGGTTTTATGAATGCCGCATTTTGCTAAGATCGCGGTAAGACCCGCAAATACTGCGGACAGCGCCGCCATTAAGAGCCACATCACGTGTGCATCACCTCCGATAAACGATAACCAAATTATACCATGTGGGAAAACTTTCTACAAGTACAAAAAAGAGCCGTGAGCAGCGCTCACGGCTCTCTTATTATTTCACCAACGGCTCATTTTTCATAATCGCTGCCCATTTTTTCATAACCGCCTCGGCCGGCTTGCCTTGCACCGTAAAGCCACGGTTACCGGCAGGATCTTCATGATAGTGCGGGCGATACTGGGTTTCGTCCCATTTCCACCACAACAGACCCATCCATTCCGGATTGTCATGGAAAGTGCGGAAACTGGCCTCCATAAATCGCGCTTGTTGCTCGCCGTCGTAACGACCTTTTGTTTCGATTTCATACGGCTGCATGATGCAACCGTGCGACGAGCGCACGCCGTACTCGGTAAATAGGATAGGTTTGTTGTCGAACCGTTCACTGATGGAATGAATCCGAGCTTTGCGGGATTCCAGATGTTTCATCATGTCCTCCACCGTGTAATCAGGCGTTTCGTTGATATCGCGTTTTCCGTTAAAGTAATCGGGCTCATACGGCACGGCGGGCGGATAATAACTGTAACACAGAAAATCCAATCCCTCGAACCAATCCAATTCATAATGCTTACGCGATTCACAGGTAAACTCATACGAAATGGGACCGGAATACAGTTTGCGCACCTCTTCGATCACTTTGCGCCACCATTCGCTCTTGCCTTCGGTTCCGAAATATTCCGCACCGATCATCATGGCATCCATACCGACCCGCTCGGCAACATCGGCAAAATATTTGCTGGCATCTAAGAAAGACTTGAACCACAGACTCCAGTAATCGTGGTTAACACCTTCAATTTGGCGCATCACGTTGGGAAATTTTACAAAACCCATCCACGCACCGTCAAGCGACGTTAAACAGGGCTTGAACAGCACTTTAATACCATTTTCGTGTAAACGTTTGGTTATTTCCAGCAATTCCAGTTCGCCGGTAGAAAACTCAAAATCCAAATACACTTTTTGAGAATAGTAATGTGTCTGACAAAAGTTCGCGTTAACCGTCACCCAGTTAATGCCCATTTCACGCATAAGTTCGGGCTGCCGCAACACTTCCGGTTGCAGATAATAGCCGCGTTTGGCCAAAAAGCCGAAATTCGAACCGCAGATGCGTTCGCGAAACAGCGGATGATCCTTATACTTTTCAGGGATGTTTACGGTAAAATCTGTCATGATAAACCCTCCTTTATGCTTCTACTGTAACACAAAATCCACGTGCTCGTAAACCGCCAAAATAACAAAAAAGGTGGAGAAAACGACACTTGACTTGCCTTATTCAAAACCGTATAATAACAGCAACGGGAGGCGATGATATGTTCTGTTATGACGACAATACCACCGTGGAGTTGCTGGGCATTTTTAAGATAAAAAGGGATACTTATCGGCACAGCAGTTTCGCCGAGCGGCATTACGACGGCTTAAGTATGCGTTTAGACGGTTGCGCCACCTTTCACACGGGAACACGCACGCTCCGCGTACAGCCCGGTGACGTGTTGTATTGTCCGCCGCAGGCACAATACGTACAAGAAACCGACGGTGAAACGGTTATCGTCGTACATTTTATCTGCTATTCCCATCATGTCGGCACCGATTTGGAAAAGATCACCCCCGAAAACGTTGCCGAGATTCAAAAACTTATGCTTACCATGTACGATCTGTGGAGCCGAAAACAGCCCGGCTATCAATACGCCGCCACCTCCTGCTTATATCAACTGATGTATCACATTCGTCAGCAACGTCACGAACAAGCCCTGCAAACAATTGGCCCAACCGATCGCTTGGCGGCAGCGATGGATTACCTTCATAAGCATTACAAGCAAGATAAAGTATCGGTCGCCCAACTTGCCAAACTTTCCGCTTTATCCGAAACCTATTTTCGCCAACTGTTTCGGCAAGTTTACGGTGTGTCACCCTGCCGCTATATCACCAATCTGCGCTTGGAACTGGCTCTTCAGTTGCTGCGAAGCCAGTTATATACCGTGTCGGAAGTGAGTGAAAAAGTGGGATTTCACGACGTGAAATATTTTGAACGCGTATTCAAGCAACACTATCATACAACCCCCGCCGCTTGTAAAAAACAAATACCCGAAACGGTGTTTCGGTAACCAAAAACCCCTTGGGATATTCCCAAGGGGTTTCTTTACGTTTTCTTTCGCACCGACCGTGCGATGCCGCGCACGGCGAGAAACAGAGCGTATCCGATGATAAAGCCCGCCGAATTGAGCAGTAAATCATCCAAATCGCTGACGCGTTCAAAAAAGGGCAGTTGCAAAAGTTCAATACACAGCGACACGCCTATACCTGCCGTAATGCCAAAAAGCGGCTTGCGCAGTTTGTAAAATACACTTGGCCACACAATCCCAAGCGGAATAAACATAGCGGTGTTACCGATTACATTCAACCACGCATCACGCGGTTCGGGATAATCAAACAAGTACACAAACGGCACCAAATTGATACGCGGCGGCCACATGTGCGCCACATCTAACACCAACGGCTGAATCTGTCCGTTTACCGTTCCGAACGGAAAGAAGGTAAAGCGTACCACAACCACCAAGCAGATATACACGAGTAATAACAATACTTCCCGACGTATACGCACGGTTTTGCAACGAATTGCCACCGTGGCACGCATCAATAACCACAACACGCTGATTGCGACTACCAATTGTCCGTAAGAAATGTTAAGCATAATGGATCCTTTCTTTTGCATAGAGTAACAGTAAAAAGGGGGGTCGATATGAAACGCGCTCTTTCGTTGTGGCAGTTTGCCGCATATGTTGCCGCGGTACTGTTTGGCACCATTTTGCATTTTTTGTACGACTGGACGGGGGGCAGCGCGTGGGTAGCACTCTTTTCCGCCATCAACGAATCCACATGGGAACACATGAAATTGCTGTTTGTGCCATGGTTTGGCTTTGCGCTCTTTCAGCGCCGTTTTTTTAGGGATGTGCCGTCGTTTTGGTGCATCAAACTCTTCGGTACGTTGATTGGCATTCTCTTGATCCCCGCGTTGTTTTACACATACAACGGCATGTTCGGACCGTCATCGGCTTTTGTCAACATCGCCATCTTCTTTGTAGCGGCGGCAATCGCAGTAATATGGGAAACCTACGCTTTTCGGTGCAACGCACGTTTCTGCCCATACCCGGCGGCCGCCTTGGCGGTGCTGTGCCTGATCGGCTTATTATTCGTTGTGTTTACCGTTTATCCGCCACGTTTGCCGTTATTTCAAAGTCCTGTGTAACCACCAACTGCCCGGCAATACGCGAAATTTCCGACATGGTCGCCAACCTTTCGGAAAACGCCGTTGCCGATCCGCAAGCGGCGCCAATACGCAAGGCCGTCGCGGGATCACCCGTAATCGACCAACCCGATAAAAAGCCGGCCACCATGCTGTCGCCACACCCAACGGTGTTGCGCACACGGCCTTTCGCGGCCTCAACCGTAAAGACGGCGCCGCCCTCACAAACCAACAGCGCACCGTCACCGCCGCGTGACACCAACACATGTCGTGCCCCTTCTTGTTGTAACAACCGCGCGTGTACCACGATTTCCTCAGCCGTGTGTAAGACACACCCGAACAAAGCGCCAAGCTCCTCGACATTCGGTTTGATAAGGAACGGACGATACGGTAACGTGCGCCGCAACAGGTCGCCCTCGGCATCCACCACCGTATACGCGGTTTTGGCCCGTGCCAGTATACGCTCATACCGATCGGTTTCCCCACCGGGCACGTTACCGGCCAACACCAATGCATCGCAATCGGTCAAGGTATCCAAACGCCTTAGCAAGACATCCCATGCCGCTTCGGGAATGGCGGGTCCTGCGGCGTTTACGTCAAGTTCTTGCTCGGCGCGTAATTTGACATTGATGCGGGTTTCGCCTTCCGGAAGCGTAATGAAGTCGTGTACAATCCCCTCGGCATCCAACCGCTCACAAAGCATCTGCCCCGCTTTGCCCGCGACAAAACCCAACGCGGTCGTTTCGGCCCCCATACGCGTGAGTACGGCGCTGACGTTGACTCCCTTGCCACCATACGTCATATCGGTATCTTTTGCACGGTAAATGCCCGAAGATTGCAGGGAATCCACGTACAAATAGTAATCCAACGATGGATTACACGTAACGGTATAGATCATCCGCGAACGCCACCTTTCAGTATCGGTTCCACCGTTTCCAAGAAATACTCGGCAATGGTATCGGGCGAATCCACGCACCGCCTGCCGATCCACCACGCCACCGTTTCCACAAACGACGAGGATATATGATTAACCAAATACTCCGTCGGCAACGCGGCGTTTCGGAACTGTTCTTTTTCGGCATATTGCGATACGATCAATTTTTTGAGGTTATCTTTGAAATATCGCATGAAGATCTCGTTGTTTTGTGAGGATAACAATTGCAAAAGCGGTCTGTCATCCTCTTGCAAATGCCGTAGCAAATGCAAAAAGACCGAGTCAGTCGCGTTGCCGCATGTGCAATGATATTGCCCTTGCGGCAGGCCCATGGCGGTATCTATAATATGATCAAACAACTCTTCACACAATGCTTTGAGTAAAAAATCCTTGGTTTCAAAATGCGCGTAAAACGTCGCGCGCCCAATATCTGCACGCGCAATGATCTCCCCAATCGTGATCTGATGAAAATTCTTTTCGGATAACAATTCCGAAAACGCCCGAAAGATTGCATCGCGCGTCTTGCGTTGCCGCCTGTCCATGCGTACACCTCCGTACAAATCCATCCATTTTGTTCGGTATGGAACACCTTCTTAGAATTATCTGTTGTAGGGCGCCGTGATTTTTGGTATAGTAAATACCGAACAAGGTGTTCTATATCGAATACAGTGTATCAAAAATCAATAGCAAAGTCAAGGCGGAGGGCCATATGAAAAGTGAGCGGAATATTTTTATTGCGTTTTTGTTAAACCTTATATTTGCCGTCTTCGAGTTTGTCGGCGGCGCACTTACGGGAAGCGTAGCGATCTTGTCGGATGCGGTACACGATTTGGGTGATGCAACGAGCATCGGTGTGGCGTTTTTCTTAGAACACCACAGTCGCCGTCGTCCCGACGATGTATATACCTATGGGTATCTGCGCTACTCCGTTATCGGCAGTGTGCTGACAACGCTGATTTTGTTGGTCGGTTCCGTGCTCGTCATCGTGCACGCGGTGGAACGGCTGCTCTCTCCTGTCACCGTACATTACGACGGCATGATCGTGTTGGCCGTTGTAGGCGTTGCCGTCAATCTGATTGCGGCGCTCGTCACACGTCACGGTGAGTCGCTCAACCAAAAAGCGGTAAACCTGCACATGCTGGAAGACGTGCTGGGCTGGGTCGTCGTGCTGATTGGCGCCGTTGTCATGCGCTTTACGAACTGGTGGCTTTTGGATCCGCTGATGTCAATCGGCGTTGCGGTCTTCATCTTGATAAACGCGTTACGCAACCTGAAAGAAGCGTTGGATCTGTTTTTGGAAAAAGCCCCTCGCGAGATTGGCGTTGCTGCTCTGCGTGATGAATTGTGCCGGTTGGAAAATGTCAAAGATGTCCATCACGTACACGTTTGGAGTTTAGACGGACATCATCACTACGCCACGCTTCACGTCGTGACCGACGGAGATGCGCACACCGTAAAACACCGCGTGCGTGACACGTTACGCGAACACGGTATCGGCCATGCCACGCTTGAATTGGAATCGTCTGCCGAGCATTGTCACGATACCGACTGTACGGTGGAAATAACGTCGCACCATCATCACCACCATCATCATCATTAATAAAAGTGGCAGGAAAAAGTTTTCCCTGCCACTTTTTATTTGTAGGATACCAGTTCATCCATCGGTTTACGTTTTTTGGCACGCAAGGTGTCATCGGTCTTGGCGTAGCCGAGCGAGATTACCAAACGCACGTCACCATCTAAGTCGCACAATGTGCGTATTTTCGCATTGTCAAACCAACCAAGCATACAACTGCCAATTCCCTCTTCGGCGGCTTGCGCGGTCACATAGGCGGCTACAATGCCGATGTCAATGGAACGATAGTCATTGTGTTTTAATTTCGCGCCAACCGCCGCCGTCTTGACGTACGGTTTTTCCGAAATCACAAGTTGTATCGGCGCGTCGGAAGAAAACGCATTCATGCCCATGCTTTGCGTGGCTTTGGCAACCTGTTGCGCCACTTCACCCGTACAAACCGTCAGGTGATACGGCTGCCCGTTGCATGCCGACGGCGCCAACTGTGCGGCTTCTAAAATGCGTTTCAGTTTTTCCGATTCTACCGCGCGGGCACCATCGAATCGGCGGCAACTTTGCCGTGCCTGTGTCAGTTCGTAAAAATTCATGTCAGCACCTTCTTCATCCAAATGTGCGGGCTTCCCTGTTCATCCTCCACATCACCGTACGCGGCGTATCCTTGAACTTCGTAAAACGGTTGTGCATGGCATTGCGAGTGGAGCGTAAGCACTTTGCCGCCCCGCTCTCGTACGACTTGTTCCGCCGTCGCAACCAACTGCGTACCCACACCACGCGAGCGATGCTCTTTCAGCACACACAAACGGCCGAGTACATAGGTGTTGCCACCGTCTTGGGTGAAAATACGGCAAGTACCCACGGGTTTATCACCGTCAAACGCTACAAAATGCACGGCAATACCGTCAATGTCGTCAAATTCATCTACGAACCCTTGCTCATCGACAAACACCATCGTACGTATGCGTAACGCCTCTTGCGGCAGATAATCCAGTGCGCGAACGTCCAAAACCATCACTCCTTGTTATCAGTATACGACACAAACCGAAAAATCTCAATAAAAATTCGTTTAGGGGTTGCTTTTTTGGAAGAGACGACTATAATGGCAGGTGAAAGGCGGCGGTAGGTATGACCAAAACAATGCGACCGACTCCGAATATTGTAGAGGGGAAATTGTTTCCCGGTATTGTGCGCTATTCCATCCCGGTGATCATCACCGGTCTCCTGCAACTGTTATTCCACGCAGCGGATTTGGTGGTAGTAGGGCAATTGTGCGGCAGCATTTCGGTAGCTGCCGTTGGTGCGACTGCCTCGTTAAACAACCTGCTGGTCAACTGCTTTATCGGCTTGTCGGTCGGTGTCGGCATCTATACCTCGCAAGCCATCGGCGCGAAAGACGATGCTCTGGTACATCGCATTGTTCATTCCACCTTACCTATCGCATTGCTGTGCGGTGCTATCGTCGCCGTGATCGGCGTGTCGTGTTCTGAAATATTCTTGACGTGGATGGGAACACCTACGGAGATACTTTCCTTATCCGCAAAATATATACGCATCATCTTTTGCGGTGCCCCCTTTTCTATCGCATATAACTTTTTAGCCGCTATTCTGCGTGCCAGCGGTGACACCAAGAAACCGATGATCTATTTGAGCATATCCGGCGTTGTGAATGTCATACTCAACATTGTGTTCGTGGTACTGTTTCGCATGAACGTGGAAGGTGTGGCACTTGCCACTATCTTATCTCAAGCGGTATCGGTGTTGCTCGTGTTGATTGAACTGATGCGCCGCACAGATGCGTGCCGACTCGTACTGCGCAAATTACATTTTCACCTAAGAACCATTGGACGTATCTTGGCACTTGGCATTCCCGCATGTATCCAGAGTTGCGTCTTTTCCCTCTCTAATGTGATCATTCAGTCCTCGGTTAACTCCTTCGGGCCGATCGCTATGTCCGGAAATGCCGCGGCGGCCAGCATCAGCGACTTTGTGTATATTGCCATCAACGCATTTTACCACACGGCATTGACCTTCGCCGGTCAAAATACCGGCGCCAAACAATATGACCGCGTAAAACGCACACTGGTGCTCTGCTCGCTGTGCAGTATGGTGGTTGGTTTGACCACAGGGTTTCTCGTTTGGTTGTTCGGTCCCCAACTACTCGGCATCTACATCACCGACTCCACCGAGGCGATCCGATACGGCATGATTCGCCTCACCTATCTCTGTTTGCCGTATTTCGGTTGCGGTTTAATGGAAGTGGCTTGCGGTGTCTTGCGCGGCATGGGCGCCTCTATCACGTCAATGGTTCTGTCAATTGTAGGTGTTTGCGGCGTGCGTATTGTGTGGATCTACACCATCTTTGCGGCGTTTCACAATTTACCGCTGTTGTATTTATCCTATATCGTATCTTGGGTATTCACCACCACTGCTATGTGGGTTGCATTCAGCCGCTTATATCGCAAATATAAAAAACTCGGTGTTTCGTA
>JAZOQQ010000015.1:0-4171 GCA_045656165.1 Acutalibacteraceae bacterium | reverse complement strand
ATGGCACATGCCGTGCCGATCCATCCGCCGATATATGCCGCACGCGCACCGTATACCGCGCCGTTAAAGCCCTGCGCGCGGCGTGAACCGAATTCCATTACCGCGCGACCGTTGGCGGCGCGCACGATGCGATTGGTTTTGGTGGCGATCAGCGACTGGTGGTTGATGGCAAGCAGGATCATGGTTTCCACAAACTGCGCTTGCATAGCCGGACCGCGCACCGTTACGAGCGGCTCATAGGGGAAAATGGGCGTGCCCTCCGGCACCGCCCACACGTCACAGCAGAATTTAAAATCCGCGAGATAGGTGAGAAATTCTTCGCTGAACAGTTTCTTACTGCGCAGATACGCAATATCCTCCGCCGAGAATGACAGGTTTTTCAAATACTGGATCACCTGTTCCAAACCCGCCATGATGGCGACACCGCCGCCGTCGGGTACTTTGCGGAAAAACATATCAAAATAGGTGATTTGCTCGCCGTGTCCGTTTTCAAAAAAACCGTTTGCCATGGTCAATTCGTAAAAATCGGTGAGCATGGTCAAATTTTCTTTTCCGTATTTGTTCGTTAACATCCTAAAAGGTCACCTTACCTCTCGCCGCAATAACAATGCCGATACTCGTCAATACAGTGCTGGATGATACTCAGTGCCGCTTCGCGTCCGAGCACTTCCTTAACCGCCGTATTTTTCCCCTCCAACGATTTGTATACCGTGAAGAAATGTTGAATCTCATCAAACGTGTGCTTGGGCAGTTCGCTGATGTCGTTATAGCAGGAAAGCGACGGATCGCGGAACGGCACCGCAATGATCTTTTCGTCAATATCGTCGCCGTCCACCATTTTGACAACGCCGATCGGATAACATTGCACCAGCGTCATCGGGACGATGGATTCCTGACACATCACCAACACGTCGAGCGGGTCACCGTCATCCGCAAAAGTGCGGGGGATAAAACCGTAGTTGGCGGGATAATGTGTGGCGGTGTATAAAACGCGATCCAAAAACAGCAGACCGGTCTCTTTATCCATCTCATATTTATTTTTGCCGCCTTTGGGAATTTCAATAACGGCGGTAAAATTTTCGGGACGGATGCGCGATTCGGAAATATCGTGCCAAATATTCATACAAACAGCCCCCTTTGGACATTAGTATACACAAAAAACAGAAAACTGACAAGATAAAAAAATCTCCCGCCGGACGTTCGGCAGGAGTTTTTTTGTTCAAGTGTTTCAATCAGACCGCGCGGGTAACCTTACCCGAACGCAGGCAACGGGTGCAGGCGTAAACCTTTTTAGGCGAGCCGTTTACCACAGCCTTGACGCGTTTGATGTTGGGTTTCCAAGTACGGTTGGAACGACGGTGCGAGTGAGAAACCTGAATACCGAACGTTACACTTTTGCCGCAGAAATCACATTTAGCCATGTTCTGCACCTCCTTTTGATAAAGCAACGGCAATATCATAGCAGATTGATTGCGAAAATGCAAGCGTATTTTTACAACTTGTGAAAAATTTTTAAAACCCCCCGTTGCCGCCGCTTTTTCTGCTTGTATTTTATAGGATTATACGCTATACTGTATTTTGTATAAGTTTGTGCAAGAGGGAGGAACGCGTCGTGCTTTTGGATATTCTGCAAGGCGGTTACGGATGGTTCGAATTTTTAATGGCCGTTGTGGGCTATATCGTGTTGGTGCTGATCATGTTGCCTGTGCACGAACTGGCGCACGCGTTCGTTGCCACGAAATTGGGTGACAGCACGCCGCGCTGGCACGGTCGCTTAACTTTCAACCCCTTTGCGCATTTAGATCTGTGGGGCACACTCATGTTGGTGCTGTTCGGCTTCGGCTATGCCAAGCCCGTGCCTGTCAATCCGCGTAATTTCCGCAATCCGCGCCGTGACATGGCGCTGGTTGCGTTGGCCGGCCCGATGTCGAATTTGTTGATGGCCGCTGTGGTGTTGTTGCTGTTTCGTGGCTTGTTGCTTGTTCCCATGCTGTCGGACCTCGTGCTGATCATCGCGGGATTGTTGGTCAACATCTTTGTGCCGGTCAACATCGGCTTGGCTGTGTTTAACTTGCTGCCCATTCCGCCATTGGACGGTTCACGCATCTTCAGCGCGATCCTACCTTCACGCTGGGCGTTTTGGATGGCGCAACACGAACAGCAGATCCGATTGATTCTGATCGTACTGTTGGCAACCGGCGCGCTCAGCCGTCCGCTGAACATCTTGTCGGATAAAGTGACTGAAATTTTGTTGAAAGTTTGTGGTTTTTAAATGGAGATCTCCTACAAATTGCCGGATTTTGAAGGGCCGCTTGATCTGCTGCTCTATCTGGTGCAGAAGAACAAACTGAATATTTACGATATCCCGATTCATGAATTGCTTGAACAGTATCTCGGCACCATTCAGACCATGCAGGATATGGATATGGAAGTGGCGACCGAATTTTTAGATATGGCGGCACGCTTGGTACAAATCAAATCCGCCATGTTGCTCCCGAAACACGAAGAGGGCGATGACCTTCGCCGTGAGTTGTCGGGCGAACTGATCGAATATCAACTGTGTCAGGAAATGGCGCACCGCATGCAACCGCTTTACATCGGCGGCGACCTGTTTGTGCGGGAACCGGCGGAAGTAGAACCAGATTATACTTATCGTCGGACACACCCCGCTTCGGTGTTGTTAGATGCGTATTTTGCGGCGGCCGGTCGCGGTCAGCGGAAATTACCGCCCTCACCGCAAGCGTTCCACACCATTGTGGCGAAAAAGATCGTGTCGGTGTCGTCCAAGATCATTTTCGTATTGCGGCGGTTGCGTGTCGGTAAAAAAGTATCGTACCATTCGCTGTATGCTTCGGCACGCAACAAATCCGAACTGGTCGCCACCTTCTTGGCGGTGCTGGAACTCATCAAAGGCAAACGCATTCAAGTGGACGGCGAAGGCGACCGTCAACAAGTCACGTTGCTGACAAAGGGAGAAACAAACGATGGAAATTAAAGAATATAAAGCCGCCATTGAGGCGATACTCTTTGCACACGCCGAGCCGTTGGAAGCGGAACGTTTGGCGGAATTGTTAGAACTGGATGTGGAAACGACACATCGTTTGGCAGAAGACTTAATGAGTGAGATCAATACGCGCGGCGGCGGCATTACCATGGTGCGTTTGAACGAGGCGTATCAACTTTGCACCCGCAAAGAATTTGCCGACGTCATTCGCCGCGCACTGGATATTCGTCGCAACACCCCGCTCTCGCAAGCGGCCATGGAAGTGTTGGCTATCGTCGCCTACAACCAACCCGTCACCAAAGCGTTCGTGGAACAGGTGCGCGGTGTGGATTGCAGCGCGGTCATGCAAGGTCTGGCACAAAAGAATCTGATTGAAGAGCGCGGCCGTTTGGAATTGCCCGGCAAGCCGTTGTTGTACGGCACCACGCCTGTGTTTTTGCGCAGTTTCGGCATTTCCAAGTTGGACGAGCTTCCGCCGCTTCCGCAAAAGGAAGAGGAAGCGCGCATGGTAGAAACCACGCTTGAAGAAGTGATTGAACAAACCGAGGAATAAGGAGGTTTTTCGGATATGGAAAACAAAGTACAAAACTTGATGGGCACGTCGATTGAAAAGATCAAAGAAATGGTAGACGTCAGCACCGTGATCGGTGAACCCATGACGCTTGCCGACGGCATGACGTTGATCCCCGTCTCGCGCGTTGCCTACGGCTTTGCATCGGGCGGTTCCGATCTGCCGAACAAGAATGCGCAAGAACTGTTTGGCGGTGGCGGCGGTGCCGGTATTACCATCGTGCCGATCGCCTTCTTGTGCATCCGCGACGGTAATGTGCGCGTAGTGCCGATGGTGTCTACACCCGACACCATCAACCAAGCGGTCAATATGATCCCCGACGTCGTGGATCGTATCGGCGGTCTGTTTAACAGGGAGAAAAAAGAGGATTAAACCCGACCGACTCCGCATAGTATAGCGGAGAGGTGAGGGTATGCTCAAAAAGGTGATCGTATTCGCGGTTGTTAGTTGGTGGTGCGCTTGTTCGTTTACGGTTTCAGCCGACGCGCTGTCGCTGTCTTCGCAATCGGTGGTGTTATACGAATCCGAGAGCGGTCGCGTGCTTTTTGAAAAAGACGCCGACACGAAACGACCCATGAAGTCGGAGGCCAAGCGGG
>JAZOQQ010000014.1:0-2536 GCA_045656165.1 Acutalibacteraceae bacterium | reverse complement strand
AAAAAACAGTTGCATTTTGTTAAAAAGTGCGTTATACTGTCATCTGTTCAAGTGAATAACCGGTTGACGCTTACAGGAGATGCGGAATTTCCGCTACTGAAGGAGTAACACTCTCAGGTGTCCGTTTACGGATGGGGACTGTAAGCCGACGGAACTTTGGAGAATCCCGTTTTATCGGGTGCCGAAGGTGCAAAGCGCGTTTCGCGCTAATCTCTCAGGCAAAAGGACAAAGTTTTTCCCTCCCCTTTCAGGTGGAGTATGTTTGTCTTTTTGCGGATCGCACCACACGGTTGCGATCCGCTTTTATTTTTTCACAGGAGGATGATGATATGGAAATCATCAAAGAAGTTAACGGCTCCATTAACGGTTTCGTTTGGGGCATCGTCGGCTTGGTGCTGTTAATCGGCACCGGCGTTCTGATGACCTGCGTTACCAAGGTGTTTCAGGTGAGCCACATCGGCCATTGGTGGAAACAGACCATTGGCAGCATTTTCAAAAAGGACGTTATCGCGCACACCAAGGAAAAAGGTACCATTTCGCCTTTCCAAGCGCTGTGCACGGCACTTGCCGCCACCGTCGGCACCGGTAATATTGCCGGCGTCGCCGCCGCCATCTGCGTAGGCGGTGCCGGTGCTGTATTTTGGATGTGGGTTGCCGCCTTTTTCGGCATGATGACCAACTTCTCCGAAAACGCGCTCGGTATCTATTTCCGTCGTCGTAACAAAGAAGGCGAATGGTCGGGCGGACCTATGTACTACCTGCAAGACGGTATCGGCAGCAAAAAGGGCTTTAAAACGGTCGGCAAGGTGCTGGCTATCTTATTCGCCTTCTTCGCCATGTTCGCCGCATTCGGCATCGGTTCCATGGCACAGGTCAACAACATCGTAACCAACGTGGCCACGGCTTTTGACGTATCTGCCCTCTCCTCTATCGAAGTGTTGGGAACCGATCTGTACCGCATTCTGCTCGGCGTGCTCTTAATGGGCTTGACGGCTCTCATCACGTTAGGCGGTGTTAAACGCATTGCCAACGTGGCGGAGGCGATCGTACCTTTCATGATTATGCTCTTTGTCGTCGGTTCTCTGGTGATCATCGGCATCAACTACGCGGATATCATTCCGGCGTTCAAAGCGATCTTTGTCAACGCCTTCCGTCCGGAATCCTTTGTCGGCGGCGCGCTCGGCGGTGTCATCGTGGCCATGACAAACGGCTTTAAACGCGGTGTATTTTCCAACGAAGCAGGTCTCGGTTCCTCGGTCATGGTTCACTCCAACTCCAACGTGCGTGAGCCGGTCAAACAGGGCATGTGGGGCATCTTTGAAGTGTTTGCCGACACCATGGTCGTTTGCACCATGACCGCACTCGTCATCTTGACCTCCGGTGTCCACGATTTCACGCAAAAAGCGCCCGACGTGGAAGGGTACTCCTCTTTGCTGACCGGTCAAGCATTTAACAGCGTGTTTTCATGGGGCGATATCGGCCAAAAATTCGTGGCGATCGCGCTGTTCCTCTTTGCCTTCACTACCGTTCTCGGTTGGAGCCATTACGGCAGCAAAGCATGGGAATATGTATTCGGTGCAAAAAGTGTCAAGGTCTTTAAGATCATCCACGTTTGCACCATCCTGTTCGGCGCTGTCATGACCAACTCGCTGGCTTGGGATATTTCGGATACCTTTAACGGTTTGATGATGTTCCCCAACTTGATTGCCGTAATCGCACTTTCACCGTTGGTTGCTAAGATCACCAAAAACTATATCGACCGCAAACTGCGCGGAAAAGACGTGTCGCCATTGCTGTCTTACGATGCATCGGTGCAGGCCGAAATGGAAGCACGTGACAATTGATTATTACTACCTCACTTATATGAAAAAGGGGCTGCAGCGTTTGCTGCGGCCCCTTTTTCCGTCAAGTTGCGGCGAATTGCGGCGAATTGTCCGCCTGAATCCGTATCCTAATCCTAATCCGTATCCTAATCCTAATCTTTATTCTTATCCGTATCCTAACACACTGATTTTCAACGTGGAAAGTGTGGAAAAGATGAAAAAACGGTGGAAACACGGTGAACAACAATTGACGTCAATATCCTTGCTCGGCAAGGTCGGATACCAACGCGGTATAAAACTCCACCATATCCGACACACCGTCACCCTGTTGTTTACTTAAGCGCCTGCGGCGCAGATCAATCTCATCACAATGTGAGATACCTCGCCTGCCAACTGAGCGGTACACACCCTTAAAGATGCCCCACTTTACCGCTTCGGGCGTAAGAAGACCGTCGTTTTCCCCTTCAATATGCCGCACCACCAAATGCGGCAACCACATCAACAGATCGCTACGCGCGCCCGACATCACGCACGCATAACTTTGGTACAACACGCCGTCGTGATCACGGTTATCGGCATTAAACTTGGCCGCCTCGGCGGTGGTGAAACTGCAAAGTGTTTGGTATGTGTTGGGCTTTTTATCACCCAGCAACCGAAACCAACAATCGGCACATAAACATCCGAATTTCATGAGTGGACGCGGAATTTTCATT
>JAZOQQ010000013.1:0-7367 GCA_045656165.1 Acutalibacteraceae bacterium | reverse complement strand
TCGGCCACCAAACGTAAAGCATCCTCGGCAAAACGAATGGCTTGTGTCTGCTCCCCTTGCTTGCGACAAAGTCCCATCAGTTCGTTTAACATCAACAGCATCCCCTGGGAGTCACCGGTCTGCTGTGCCTCGGCCAGCCAGTAAGTCAGTAACCGTTTTGCACCGGCATAATCGTTACCGCGCAACAACGTATCCAGCTTGTCCAACACGCGACTTCTCGGAATCATCCGCGCCACCTCCTTTTTGTTCTATTATATGTCAAATTGCTTTTGCATACAAGCCCCGTTTTAGAGCAACAAAAAACAGCCGACAGGTCAATCCTGTCGGCTGCTTTTTATGATTTCTTGACTTTACTTTCGCTTTTATGCAGATACATCGCGTGGTCCGCTTTGGCGAACACATCCTCGTATACGCGATCGATCTCCGCATCAAACAACGACACGCCGCGCGCCATGGAAACCGGAATACGTTTTTCGCAAACCGTCACGTAATCGTCGCCACACGCCACGTCCAATTTTTCAACCAAGGCGTGATAGTCCAGATAATCCGCACCTCTGAGCACCACGGCAAACTCGTCACCGCCGATACGGAACACCGCGCTGTTCTTAAACGTGCTCGTTAAGATCTTCGCCGTATGTACGATCAGATCGTTACCAATGTCGTGACCGTATTCATCGTTCGTCTGTTTTAAGTTGTTAATATCGGCCACCAACACACCAAACTGCGGATTTGCGCAATTGATTTCCTTGTTCAGTTCCGCGACCGCTTCCGCATACGCCGTACTGTTTTTAATGCCGGTCAACGAATCACGATAGGCCAGTGCATTGATGTAGGTGGTATATTCTTGTATTTTTTCGTACGTTTCCCGCAACACGCGCGACAACGTTCCCACCTCGTCTTGCGTATCTGTGGGGAAATTCGACAACTGCGCCTCACTAATATCCGACGACAAGGACTTGGCGGCCATCGTCAATTGATTGAGCGGGCGCACGATGCGGTGGGTCACCACCACGGTATACAAAATGGCAAAGAACAACACCACCACAAACGCGATCACGATATTACCGAGCATCGGATAAATATCCCGCTGGATATCCTTGTAATCCGCGTGCAGTTCCAACTTCATGCCGTTGAGCAATTCTGCCGTCGCTTTGGTGTGCGGATCCACGCTCTCGTGCTCCTCGGTTTCGGTATACACCGTCGCGCTGTCAGAGGAAAGTAACACCGCCCTGCCATGCTCGTAAACCGAAATATTATTAACTCTTTCCACCAAATACTCAAAATTCATGTCGAAGCCCAGCACACCAAACAACTCACCATCCACGTACATCGGAATGGTATAGGATATCAGCAACGCCTCATTTCCGGGGAAACGATACGGATCCAACCACGTTGCCTCGCCTTTTTCAATGCAGGTATAGTACCACGAAACGTTTTTGGTATCGTTGGGCGCATATTTCGAAAGATCCGTCACCTGCATGGATTGGATAACACCGGCCTTATTGATCAGATGATAAAATCCCGTCGTTGGCGTGGTGTACTCCGGATTCAAACGCATGAAAAACCCTTCAATGCCATTGGTATTCAATGCGATCTCGGCAAACATCGCCTTGTTCTCTTCCAAATACGCGGCACAGCGCTCAGGATCACGCATCTCCTCAACGCTTTCCACATCCGCCAGCGCATAATGCTCCATGATCGCCGCCGATTTTTGCATATCACCCAACACGTCGTTTATGTATGCCGCTTCCTTTTGTGTCACGTTGCTTAAAATACGGTCAGCATCTTTGTGCATGATCTCATGTGTCATGCTCACCGCGATCGCCGACACCACCGCCGTGATGACAAGCAGTCCCGCAATGACCACAACCAAAATTTTCTGTTTGATGGATTTCATGTCAATTCCTCCTACGCGTCGGCAACATCGCTGATAATGCGATGGTATCCTTCCAGCACGATCATACCGTCCGCATCACTAACGCGCCTTCCGCTGAAACGTACCATCACGTCACCCAACTGCGAATGATTCCACAAAAATTCGATTTGCACGGCTTTGCCGCCCTCTATCATCTTCTGAATACTTTGGTCCACGCGTGCCATATAATCTGCAGCAATACGCTCACCCCAGTATGCATAACATTCGGTCGAGGTGTATTTGCGATCCACGCCGAAAACCTGCTCCGAGGTTCCGTCGATATGCAGTTCGTAATGTTGCTCCTCCGGACGCACGCGCATCATCCACAATCCGACCCCATTTTCACGCAAAATGTCTTTGGGATCAAAATGGATAACACCCATCTTCTCTTTAAAGTCATACAATTTTTGCACAAAGGCCGCGCGTTGCTGATACTCCGCCGTCGTACTGTCGAGATACGTCCGTTCGATGGCCTCGGCCGTGATCGGTTTATCGAATAAAAATCCTTGAATCAGATCAGGCAGTAACAACTCCAACGTCACCAACTCGTGCGTGCTTTCCACACCTTCACAGCAGGTGCGAATGGCGTTGGTTTTCGCAAACTCAATAACGTTGCTGATGAGTTTGTGGTTGTACGTATCCTTCTCCACGCCGCTGACAAACACGCGGTCAATTTTGATCTCGTCCACGTTGAGTTGCTTTAAATAACCAAGATTGGAATACCCCGTGCCGAAATCGTCTATCGCGAAATTGATGTGACACTCTTTCAGCGTTTTCATAGTGCGGATCAACCGCTCGCTGTTGTGCAATTCCATTGACTCGGTAATCTCAATGGTCAGCGCTTCGCTCGGCAAGCCGATCTCTTGCAGCGTGCGTGTCACGCGTTCCGCCAACCGCACGTCTTCAAACTGCAACACCGAAAAGTTCACGCTCACGCGCAGATTCGGCAAAACGGCACGCCATTTTTGGCATTGACGCGCCGCTTCGCGCAACACCCACATGCCCACGTCTTTAATTAAGCGGGACTGTTCCAACACCGGAATAAACTCGTTGGGATACACCGGTCCACGTGTCGGCGATTGATAGCGCAACAACGCCTCCACACCGTAAATTTCATAATTACCTGCCCGCAATTGCGGCTGATACAACAACGAAAATCCGGCGCAGTCGTTTTGCACACTCTGTTTGAATTCTTCCAACAATGCCAGCGACATCAACTTCTCGCTCAAATCATCCGACGAGAAAAACGCCAAACGGTTATTCGAAATTTCTTTGGCTTTTTTGTGCGTGAGATTCATGGAATCCAGCAACTGGCTCGCATCGTAAAACAGCGTTTTATCAATCGGCACCGCGCTGCCGGTGAAGGTGCATTTACCCGCCATCGCGCCTTTCACGGCATCGTAAACGGCACGCACGTCATCCTCCGACTCGGCGTTTAGTACCATCGCAAAATAGTGATGGTCAACGTAATAGGCCATCTCGGCCTGCTCAGTATTTTCGCACAGTTCGGCAATCTCTTTGAGCAGTTGATCACCGTAATCGCGACCGCGTGCCAAGTTGATGGATGCCAACCCGTCAATATCCAAATACAGCAAAAACCCATGACCGTTATCCAAACACTCTTTCAGATCAAGGCGCAACTTGATCTTATTCCATAACCCTGTCAACGGATCGTATAAATGGCGTAAATTTTCTTCCGACACGCGCCCGATCATCAGATTCGTCTGCCCTTTATCGTCACGGATTACCGTACCGTGACAGTTGATCCATACCTTCTCGCCCTCGCGGGTGATCCAGCGGTAATCCATGTTGTGCGTGTCTTTCTTGCCTTCCTTAATCTCGTTAAGACTCTTAAGCACGGCCGCACGATCAGCGGGATGAATCACACGCATCATATCCGGCGTACTATTGATGTTACTGCCATCTTTGCGAATGTCGTAACGCGCGTCAATGTCGCCGAAAAACCAGCGCTCATCCGCCTGAATGTCCCAAATAAACAAATAATCGTCGGTGGAACGATTAATCGTTTCAATCAGTTTGAGGGTCTTTTCAAATCCATCCGTTGTTTTCAAAAAGTTATCCATGGTACTTTCTCCTGTCTGACGATTGGAGTGCACTTCCTTCACACTCACATCGCGAATTTTGTTGAGAAACTGCCGCGTTTGCCGATAGAAGACGATTATATACTGATTTTATAGTATAACAGACCGCCCCATTTGTCAACAAAAACTGCTCACCACCAACCGTTCACATCGTTGTGCTTGCGGCATACGCTTTTACGGTGATACCTGTCCCAACTGCGGCAGACACGTATAAAAAAACGGAGCGATATTCGCTCCGTTGTTTTTTATGCTTTAAAATGTTCCCGCATCAAGCGATGCCCTTCATCCCCCGCGATGTTTTCTCCTCTCAATAAAAGGACGGATTAAGTTGCATGGTCAACTCCGATTGCTTTTGCTGACGCGCATCCAGTTCCTGCAAGTTCTTCTCCGCATTTTTACCTACGCATCCGACTAAGAGATACTGGTGTTTAAACCGATCGTAGATAAAGTGATTGAGCAAATGGAAATCTTCTATCTTGCCCGTGTGCGACACGTGAATACGCGGACCCGTACAATAATGTTCGCGACCGTTAATGGCAATGTGCGTATTATCCACGTACGTCACCGGCAAATTCTCAGCGATCATATTGTTAACCGCCTTTTCCATCTCCAAAATATCAAACTGCGGTGCTGTATCGGGGAACGTGATCACGAATCCGTGATGCACGTCGGCATGTCCGCAACGTTGCATATCCTCTTGCGGCATACACAGTTCACACAAGTCTTCCGCCGTATGTGCCATCAAACGATAGGTCAATGACTCATACACCCGTTCACGAATCTCCTGTGGCTCCGGCCCGAATAACGTCGGGCGTGACAACAGCACCTGCTCACCTACACCGATCAGCAGATTGGCGTTAAAGCCCAACAACGGATAAATCAAATCGAAATGCTCCACGATCACGCGTTTGCCGTGTTGCAGCGCTTCTTCAATGGCCTCTGCCAGTACCGACATGTTGGTAAAACCGTTTTCAAAGCGAATATCCACGTGGTACGTATGCGGCGAAAAATACGTGCCGCCTTGGTCAAGCAGCGGCAACGGACGCACGTACACGCCGTCGTCGTCGTTGGTCAATTCCAAGCCGGGAAACATACCGCGAAGCAACGCGCTTTTACCCGATCCCGCCTCACCGATCACACCGATCAGTTTGTCAAAAGGCGACAAATACAACTGCGCAAGTTGCATACCCAACGAATACATACGCTGATGACCGCGCGGTGCAAAATAACTACTTAAAACGTGGTTTTCTTGACGTTCTTGCATGTGTCATCCCCCTAAAAATTCCACAGTCGTTGGCGGCACAAGTCGCGCAACCTCTTGTTTTTCATCCAATAATTGCCGCACGGCGCTTGCGCTGATCGGCATCCCCTTTTCCTGCAACCGCGGCACTTCCACCACCGTCACCCCGCGCGACGGCAAGTGTTCACACATAGTGCGGTTATACGCGGCGGTCGTCGGCGAAAGCGGCTCTGTTCCCACGTATCGCCGCGTAATGCCGAAATACGGCACAAAATACCGCGCAAAAATTTCCACGTCTAACGAACAATGCACCGCCGTCGCCTGTTCGCAATCTTTTAAGAAATATGTTGGGAACGTCGCCGCCGACACCAAATACGGCCCTGTCGACAGCACGGTCACGTTGTGAAGATCCGCCGTACCGCGTCGCGCCATTTCCAAACGCTCGGCAAATGAAAAACGGCTCGCATCCTCCGCCACCACGAACACGTAAACGTGCGTGCATTGCGCGGCGGCGGTCTCGATCAAATACCGATGCCCCTTGGTAAACGGATTTCCGTTCATCACGATGGCGCCGATATCGCCCGTCGCCGTCACCGTCGGTAAACTTGCCAAAAAGTCACCGATCCCGTTTTGACGGTTTTCCATCAGCAACACGTCACCTGTCTTGGCAACAGGGTAAAAAAACAACGAAGCAAACGTGCTCTCATTTTGCGGCTTGGTATATAAAAACAAATGCCGAAATCCCTCGGCAAACGCCTCTTGCCGCAGCGCCGACAGCACCGTGGAAGTCAGATCTTCCCCCTGCCGATCGTGCGCTACCGCCAAGCATTTGAGCACGTTACCGCAACGCGAACCCGTCGCGATCAGGCGCTCGTCATCCCACACCAACACGGTCTGCTCCACGTTCTCGTCAGACGATAAGCCCGCCGCGCCGAGCAACGCTTCCCACGCTTGTCGTTTTTTGGTATCCGGTTTTCGCAACAATTCCACGTACATCGCGATTTCTCCTTTGCCTTCAGTATATCCCACATTCGCCCAAAAGTAAAGAGCCGACCACAAAACAGTTGCTTTTTGAACAATTGTGATATATACTATTCGTGAATTGGTTCTATATCTTTTACCACAAAAAGGGGTTTGACACACGTGAATATTACCAAATGCGCCACCGCCGGCACGCTGGAATCCAGCGACGCTTACGTGGAAATCGAACCGTCGGAAAACGGCATCACCGTTGAGGTGGCATCCGTCGTCGAAAAGCAATTCGGCGCCGCCATCAAAACTGCCGTTTTGGCCGTCTTGGCCGAACAAGGTGTCACCAATGCGCACCTGCGCATCCATGACCGCGGCGCGCTGGATTGCGTTATTCGCGCCCGCGTTGAAACCGCCATCGCGCGTGCAAAGGAGGCGGTCTTGTGAGACGCAGTTTGCTGTTTTTGCCCGGCAACAACCCGAACATGCTGATAAACGCCGCCTATCTCGGCGCCGATGCTGTCATCTTTGATTTGGAAGATGCCGTCTCCCCGGCCGAAAAAGACGCCGCACGTTTGCTGGTGCGCAACGCCATGCGGTATATGGATCTGAGCACTTGCGAGGTGATCGTTCGCATCAACTCGCTTGACACCGAATTTTACAAGGCGGATCTTGATGCCATTTTACCCGAACAACCGTCGTTGTTGTTACTCCCCAAAACCTCGTGCGCACAGGATATTGTAACGCTGGATGCCGCCATCACCGCGCATGAAACAGCGCTTGGTCTGCCGCTTGGCGGTATCGGCATCATGGCGCTTATTGAAACCGCGCTGGGGTTGGAAAATGCTTTCGCTATCGCCTCCGCATCGCCGCGTGTCAAAGCGCTGTTTTTGGGTGCTGAGGACCTGACTGCTGACCTGCAGTGCAAGCGCACCAAGGAGGGCCGGGAGATCGAATATGCCCGCACCCGCCTGGTGGTGGCTGCCCGGGCTGCCGGCGTGGAGGTCTATGATACGCCCTTTACCGATGTCAATGATGACGAAGGCATCTGGACCGATGCCCGGTATGCCAAGGCACTGGGCTTCTCCGGTAAGGCTTCCATCTCCCCCCGGCATGTGGAAGTGATCAACAGTGTGTTCTC
>JAZOQQ010000012.1:0-4424 GCA_045656165.1 Acutalibacteraceae bacterium | reverse complement strand
ACAACGGGAACACCTGCACGCGGTTGCACCAGCGTGCGATTGTCGCGTTTGGCATCCAACAGTTTTTTGGAGAAGTTGCGGCATTCCGGCATGGACTTGTGATAGGCGATCGCCTCGTCCAAATCCACGTCTTTGCCGGTGGGCCATTGCGTTAAGACCTCGGCGCGCAGTTGCTCGAATTCCCCGTCGGGAATGCGCTTATTTTGAATGTCCATAATATGCAAGCTCCTTTTTCATAATTCTTAGTGCGGTTTCGGGATAATAGCCCGAAAGTAAGCCCATGGCGGCTAAAATGTAGCGTTGATCCGCCCAAATGTCGGCGGCGCGAGGGCGCAACGACGACGGATCGGATAACGAGCACAGGGCGTGGGCGGCGATCTGCGGTAAACGCGCTGAATGAATCAAACTGCCGCCCGTTACCACAATGTTTTTGACACCGGTCAGGTTTTTACCTTCCTGCACCAGTATTTTGCCGAGCAGGGTATAGGATTCGGAAATGCGACCGGCGTGGCGCGTTACCGCTTCTTCTACGGCGGCCGATGCCAATGCAAAATCCAAGCGTTCCAAATCGCCTTCGCCGGTGGGAACCTTATCGGTGTTTTCGCTCAAGTCGTTGACGAGGGCGGTGACGGTTTCTTCCGACAGACCCGATAGTTCGCAGATGCGGCGCATACCGGCACTTTCCAAAATACCGCGAATGCTGTAACGCATGCCGATGTCGCCTTCAACCGTGCGTTTGGCGTACGGTTCGGGCAAGCCCTTGTACACGGTGTTCATGTGTTCGGGCATGCCGTCGGCGATGGAGTAAATATCGGTGGTGGCCCCGCCGACGTCGACGGCAACCAGATCGCCGATGCCGCTTTCACCTTCACATCCGCCAGCCAGCAGTGTGACCGCTTGCAGAACGGCGGCGGGAGTGGGCATCATGATATCCGACAGTAATTCGGCCGCACGGCTAAGCCCTTTGGCCTGTATGATACGATTTAAAAAGATTTCGCGGATCTGTTTGCCGACCGCTTCGGTTTTGAGTTCGCCGAACTTCGGCATGACGTTTTCGCAGACATACACTTCACAGCCGCTTAAGATGTCGGCGCACCGCTTGGCCGCCGTGCGGTTGCCCGCGATGACGATAGGAAAATCCGGCTTGATGGAAGCCAGGACTTCGGCGTTATGCAGAATGCACGCGGTGTTGCCGCCGTCGGTTCCGCCAACCAATAGGAAAATGTCGGGTTTGGCGTTGCGGATTTCTTCGGCGTCGTCTTCGGTCAGCTCAAAGGCGTATACCTTGATGACCTTGGCGCCTGCACCGAGACTGGCCATTTTAGCGGCTTCGCCGGTAAGTTCCGGCACCAGACCGCTGGTGATCATGCGCAAGCCGCCTGCGGCGGATGAGCAAGCGTAACATTCGTCAAATTCCGAAAAGCCGATCTGTTCGGCCAACCGCGCCAGACCTTGTGCCAAGCCATCGTTAATATCGGTTTGCACGGTGGTGTAAGCGGCGGCGGTGCCGAGAATCTTTTCCGATTCCACGTCAACGGCGGTGAGTTTGGTGTAGGTACTGCCGAAATCAATCAACAATACCGTTTTCATGCGTTTTCCTCATCCATATGCAACAGTTCGCGGAGTGCTTCAATGGTGGTTTTGGGTGTGGTTCCGGGAGGGAAGGCACGGTCAAAGCCCATGGCTTTGAAACGAGATTCCACATCTTCAAATTTCTGTTTGCCGATCACGATGTTACCGCCGACAACCAACGGAATGCCGGCAAGACCGGCTTCGTCGCATTTTTCACGCATGCCGCGGCAATCCAACTCGCCTTGTCCGTACAGAGAGGACACTACGATGGCATCGGCATCCGATTCAATGGCGGCGGCGATGTATTCCTCTTGGGCGACCATAACACCCAAGTTAACGACGTCAAAGCCCGCTTGCGTGAACGCGTGTTGCAGGATCTTGTTGCCTACCGCGTGCACGTCGGCACCGATAACGCCCATGACCAATACCTTTTTTCTTGCTTGTTCCATAACGCACCTCGCAACGAATTGTTATATACCTATATCATAGAAAAATATAGACCATTTGTCAAGTGCTATTTTGCTCACAGAGGTGTTAAAAACGGAAAAGCGCCCCTCGGTTGAGGGGCGCTTTTGCAAAAATGTGCGGTGATTAGATTGTTTTTTTGTCTAAGATGCGTTTGATCTTGGTTTCTAAGTAGAGTAATGAACCTTCGTCCAGTTCGTAATGACAGGCGATGACGTCGCCTTTAAAATGTTCGATGGCGTTGACGGCGGGGGCGCTGAGCAGTTTGGCGTATGCATCGGGAACCAGCAATACATCCTTGCCTTTGAGGTACGTCTTGAGGGTCGCTTCGTCGCCCGACGTCATGGGTTTGTGAACGGTGACGTGCTCGGCATACATACGGCAGGTGTCGTACAGCAATTCGCCGAAGCGGTCGCTGTAGGTGATGATGCCGACCTGCTTATTCGCCGCGATCTTGATGATGCGCGACAGGCCTTTCGTGGCGGGGCGAAGCGCCATGCGCATGATATGGTTTTTCGACGGAACCACGCTTTCCAGGTATTCGGCGTGGGACGACGTGGTGAGGATCAGATCAAAATCTTCGCCGAGTTTATAGGGGTATTGGCGGATGTTATCCAACAAAAACGAATAGAGATTGACACCGTCGATATGGTGGATCTGTTGGGAGATCTGCGAAAGCGTTTCGGGGTTACATTCCACCGCCGCGATTTTGACATTGGCTTCTTTTTCGGAGCGTTCGCGGAGTTTGAGGTTGACGAAAATGTTGATTTCCGAGGGGGACAGACCCATTTCCTCCAAATGATCCAGCATGTTGCTGATGGCGGCCATAGCGCGTTCTTTACGGCTCTCGGAATTGTCGGGACGGTAACTGACGAAGGTGCCGCGCCCCTGCACTTTTTCAATAAGTCCGGCGTGTTCCAGTTCGTCATAGGCGCGCTTGACGGTGCCTCTGGCGATGCCGAGTTGTTTGGTGAGTTGCTGTACGGTGGGTAACCGCTCGCCTGACGGTAATACACCGCGCTTGATCGCCAGACGGATGGAGTCTACCAGTTGTTGATAGATCGGCACGTCCAAGGCGGTATTAACAGAAAAAATCGGTTCCATACGGTACCCCTTTCACTTTCAAAAGGTATATACCAATGGTAACCGATTTTTAAAATTATGTCAATAGGATAGGCACAATTATTCTGCCTGTGTGGCCAAGTAGTTGGCGCGGCCGATCTCGTACAGGTTGTTGCCGTCGCTGTCAATGATGACGCCGACAGGGAAGTTTTCTACTTCCAAACGGCGAATGGCTTCGGAGCCGAGGTCCTCATAGGCGACCACTTCAGCTTTTTTGATGCAGTCGCTGAGTAAAGCGCCGCATCCGCCGATCGCGCCGAAGTACACCGCGCCGTGTTGCTTCATAGCGTTGATAACGGTGTCGCCGCGTTTACCTTTCCCGATCATGCCGGTCAATCCTTTTTCGATGAGGGCGGGGCTGTAGGCATCCATACGGTACGATGTGGTGGGGCCTGCCGAACCGATGGCTTGGTCGGGTTTGGCGGGGGTGGGACCAACAAAGTAAATGACCGCGTCTTGCAGATCAATCGGCAGGGGTTTGCCGGCGTCGATGAGTTCGCAAAGGCGTTTGTGAGCGGCATCGCGTGCGGTGTAGATTACGCCGGAAATACGGCAACTGTCGCCTGCTTTCAAGGTGGCGACAACGTCGCGCGTGAGGGGCGTTTTGATTGAAATATCCATGTTAGATGACCTCCGTCTTGTGACGGGTGACGTGGCAATTGATATTGACCGCCACCGGCAGACCGGCAATGTGGGTGGGGAACTGTTCAACGTTGACCGCGAGGGCGGTGGTTTTGCCGCCGAAGCCCTGCGGACCGATGCCCAGCGCGTTGATTTCTTCAAGCAATTCTTCTTCCAGTTTGGCGTAGAACGGGTGGGGGTTTGCTTGATCGGCAGGGCGGAGCAACGCTTTTTTGGCGAGATATGCCGCTTTGTCAAACGTGCCGCCGATGCCGACACCGACCACGATGGGAGGACAGGGGTTGGGGCCCGCTTGTTCCACAACGCGTTTGATAAACGCTTTGACTCCTTCCACGCCGTCTGACGGGCGCAGCATGGCGATCTGACTCATGTTTTCGCTGCCGAAACCCTTGGGGGCAACGGTGACCTCCACTTGATCGCCGCTGACCAGTTCCACGTACAGCATGGCGGGGGTGTTATCGCCTGTATTGACGCGATCCAGCGGGTCGCGCACGATGCTTTTGCGTAAAAAGCCGTCGGTGTAACCTTGGCGGACACCTTCGTTGACCGCTTCGGTGATATCACCGTTGATATGGACGTCCTGGCCGATCTTTAAAAATACGCACGCCGCGCCGGTGTCTTGG
>JAZOQQ010000011.1:0-6574 GCA_045656165.1 Acutalibacteraceae bacterium | reverse complement strand
TGGCACATGCCGATGCAACCGGTCTGCACAACCGACACGTTCTGCAGGTTGCGTTTTGCAACTTCTTCAACAAACGCATTGAGCACCGGACGGGCACCGGCGGCGATACCGCAGGTAGCCATGCCGACAATGATGCGGATTCCTTCATGAGAACCTTCGCGCATCGCGATCTTAGCACGAGCCTGATCGCGAATAGCTTGCAATTCAGCAATGGATTTCATAACAAAACCTCCTAATTACTTGTCATACTCTTTGTATCACGCTTGACTGTTCAGCGGAAGTAACCCTTCCGCCATGTTGGCTTCGATCCAACTCATGACATCCGGCTCAGACAACGGTACGTCCTCCAACACCTGACGCAGTTCACGAGTATCCAACTCATACACACTGTCATCCACTTGATGACGATATACAAAATCGCGGTCATCATTCAAACGGATGAGCACCGATACCGTGCCGGCCATATCGCCGAGTGGCATGCGGTCAATATGTGATAGGCGAAAGGTAGCCGAAACGGTTGTTCCTTTGCCTTTTTCGGATTCAATGGTGAGTGCGCCGCCCGCCATTTCCGCTGCCATACGGAACAAGGGAATTCCCATGCCGACTTTGCGGGTTGTGCGGGTGGTATAAAAGGGATCACGCACGCGTTCCAATTGTTCGGGCGTCATACCGCATCCGTTATCGGTGATCGTCAACGTTAACAGATCCTCTGTCGTGTTTTCCGTTACCGATAAGGTAATAAGCGACGCACCTGCCGTGATGGAATTTTGAGCGACATCCAACACATTCAGCGATAATTCACGCATGGCTTACTTGCCGTATTTTTCTAAAATACCGGGTACGTCGTCAGCCGTTAAGTTACCGTACACGTCGCTGTTAACGGTCAAAACGGGAGCCAGACCGCAAGCACCGATGCAACGGCAAGCCGACAACGAATATTTACCGTCCGCCGTGCATTCGTCGGCATCAATACCGAGTAACTCTTTGAGTTTCTCAAATACGTCGCCGGCACCTTTGACATAGCAGGCGGTGCCGAGGCATACGGAAATGTCATATTCACCCTTCGGAGACAGCGCGAACTGCGCATAGAAGGTCGCGACACCGTACACTTTTTCCAGCGGTACATTCATACCGTCGGCGATGACTTCCTGAACTTCCACCGGCAGATATCCGTAGATACCTTGAGCTTCCTGCATAACGCCCATCAAACGGCTGGGATCGTGCTTGTTCGCCTCGATCACTTTCTGCAGAGCGGCGGCCTGTTCCGGAGTTCCTTTAAAGGGAAGTTTGCTGATTTTCTTTTGCATTTGCCTTTTCCTCCTTGACAGATTTCATACCTGTTCACTATTATATATGATATTTCTAAATTTTTCAATGGTAAATTGCTACTTTGTTAGAAAAATATCAAACTTTTTTACCTCTTCAAAACCAATTGACAAATCACCCGAAAAACTATATAATCACCCATAGTAAAAAAGGGGGGAGACCGATGCGAGATCCTTATACGCTGACGCGCCGATGTTGTTATCTCGGCTCAATGATACAAGCGGTAATTTTAAATGTCACACCGTTGTTTTTTGTTACGCTCAGCAGTCGGTTCGGCATTTTATTTGAGCAGATCGGTCGGTTGATTCTTATCACCTTTTTTGTACAACTGTTAGTTGATCTGACAGCCGTCTATTTTGTTAACAAATGGGGGTTCCGCTTGTGTATGGCAATGGCGGAAGGTTGTGCGGCGCTTGGACTGATCCTTTTCGGTATTTTACCGAACGTGATGTCGGATGCATACAGCGGCATGGTGCTTGCCGTGATGGTTTACTCGGTTGGTGCGGGCTTGGCAGAAGTGATTATCAGCCCGATCATTGATGCCTTGCCTTCGGAGAAAAAAGCTGCCTCCATGACTTTTTTGCACGCGTTTTACCCCATCGGTCAGGTATTGGCTGTCCTAGTTACTACGTTGATCGTTGCACTTTTCGGTTCTTCTAACTGGTGGTGGATCCTACCGCTGTGGGCAGTGGTGCCGCTTATCAATTTGGTACTTGTGCTGCGCGTTCCCATGCCGCCGATGGTGGCAGTAAATGAAAAAACGCCGGTTATAACGCTTGTTAAGCAACCGACGTTTTGGCTGATGATGCTGTTGATGATCTGTGCAGGTGCATCAGAAATTGCGATGGCACAATGGGCTTCCATGTTTGCGGAAACGGGGCTCGGCGTACCGAAATTGATCGGCGACTTGCTTGGTCCGTGTTTGTTTGCGGTGTTTATGGGAATCGGTCGTTTATGGCACGGTAGAAGCGGGGAGAGGATTGCCATGCCGCCGTTGCTGATCGGGTGCAGCGCCGCAACGGTTGTCTGCTATTTATTAGCGATTTTTGCGTCACCGTTTTTTGCTTTGGTCGGTTGTGCGTTATGTGGTTTGGCTGTCAGTTTAATGTGGCCCGGTATTTTAGGTATCGCCGCCGCACGTTTTCAGGGCGGTACGATCGTATTCGCCTTGTTAGCGTTTGGTGGTGATATCGGCTGTTCACTTGGACCGTGGATCACGGGAATTGTAGCGGATCATTCGCCATACGGATTAAAAGCCGGTTTGTTGGCCGCCGTTATTTTCCCGCTTATCATGCTGTCTGTACTATTACTCACCAAAAGAAAAAAGGCATCGGATTGATCCGATGCCTTTTTAAATTACAACTTGATGACTTGTCCGCCGTTGTCAGCACTTTCGCATAATTTTTCTACCAACCATACCGACTTAGCCGCGCTTTCCGGCAGGTTTACGGTGTTTTCGGTACCATTTTCCAACATATCGACAAACGCGCAAATTTCTTTGGTATGGAACCCGGTGGGATCCATTTCCGGCGAGAACGCTTCACCACCGCGGGGATACACGGTTAATTTCCAGTTGGCATACTCCACCGTTGCTTTTTCAAACGCAATGGTGAAATCTGCGGTGAACGGCATTTTCTCAAGTGACCAGTCGCCGACCGCCGTCAGTACGAAATCGTCATAATGCAACGTCGAGTGCGCCACGTCGCGACCGGATGTAATGTCTACCGTGTTGCATGAGACCGCTTTGGGCATACCGAAAGCGTACTGGATGAAATCAATATCGTGGATATGCAGATCTAAAATACAGCCGTGCGAACGGTTGTAATCCATGAACCAGTTATCCCAGCCCCAGTACGGCGGCTCGCTCAAACGGCGGAAACGACCGGTTTTCACCTTGCCGAAGCGACCGTCTTCAAACGCATCTTTAATATACGTGTATTCATCACAAAAACGGATACATTGCCCGATCATCAACTGTTTTCCGCTCTTTTTGGCGGCTTCGCACATGCGCGTGCAATCCTCGTAGCACAAACTCATCGGTTTTTCGGACAATACATGATAGCCGCGCTCCAACATCTCAATTGCCGTTTTGGCATGCAGGAAGGTCGGCACGCAAATATCAATCATATCGATTTCTTCGTTTTGGAGCATTTCTTCATAGTTCGTGTACAAATGCGTTGTGGCGGGCAACACGTTATCCGATTCGCCCAAATTGATAGATGTTTTGCCTTCAAAACGCTTCGGGTCAATATCGCATACCGCAACCAAACGCGCCTTGTCTTCTTTTTCCAGCTTTAAGTATGCCGGCAAGTGCGCCGATTGTGCAATGCCGCCAAAGCCGATAATGGCTACCTTAATCATGATGATTCCTCCTTAGTTCTTTTGTAAAATGTGGTCCATAGCAACGGAATTGACGCGTAATACGCGTTCGGGATCTGTTTGATCGGGAAATACTTCAGCCGTAACCCAGCCATCATAGCCGATCTTTTCCAGTTGGGCCATGACGCTCGGATAGTTGACATTTCCCTCTAACAGATCCACAAATTGTCCGCCGCCGTTTGCTTCTTTTCGAAAATCCTTGAAATGGATTTTATCGATACGGTGTGATAAAATGTTGATCCAGTGTTCAGGATATCCATTTATCAATACATTCCCTACGTCAAAATACGCTTTTATTAAGGGATGATGAAAACTATCAATGAAATCGCGCATTTCCAAAGGGGAAAGGAAGCATTTGTTCCACACGTTTTCAAGCGCTAACGTAATCCCATACTGTTCGGCAACGGGAATTAACGATTGAACGCCTTTGAAAGCACGTTCGTAAACCAGATCGTATGGCACAACTTCATCATCGGGATTAAACCCTTCGACAATACCCGGCAAGATCAATACCGTTGAACATCCTAAATAGGATGCCAATTCCACCTGCTTTTCAATGCGCTTACGTGCACGGTCTTGTCGTGCAGGATCTGTAGAAGAAAGGGAATCCTCCCAACATTGGTCACATACCAAACTATACAGCAACAAGCCATATTGTTCAGCTTTTGCACGAAGAGCCAACATGTCGTGTTTTGTGGAGGTATATTGCACAGGTCCCACGTTACCCAGCACCGGTTCTACGCCATCAAAGCCATGTTGCTTGGCTAATGCAAAGCAGGTATCGGGATCACGGTCAACAAACGCCCATCCGCTGATGCCTTTTTTCAAGTATACCACATCCTTGACATTTTATGGATCATCTTTTATACTTGATATCATATCATGTCGATAATAATCATTCTACACAAAAATCGATAATAAACTTATGAAATTGGGTACAAATTATGATGACGGATAAAGAAGTAGACTATCGGTTTTCGGTAACCACCTTCCATTCGGCGTATGAATTCAACTGGGATCCTCAATTTGCCTTTTCCGGTGAATCACACGATTTTTGGGAAGCGGTTTACGTAGCCGACGGTTCTGTTGTGGTAACGGAAGATGCGCGCGTATATGCGCTGAAGCGCGGGGATATTATTTTTCATCATCCCATGGAATTTCACAATATTCGCAGCGCCGATTCCACTGCACCGCACGTCAAATTATTCACCTTTTCGGTTGGCGGTGCAATGCCTGAAAAAATCAAAGATGGCGTATTCTCCCTTACGGATTCCCAACGATGGGAATGTGAACAATTATGTGATAAAATTCTGGCGTATTTTTGCGAGGAGGATACCGATGAATTTAGCGGTATGGAATGTGCCTGGCGCTTAACGAACTTTTTAGTGACATTGTGTCGCGCTTCTCACGGCAACCGTCAAATGATAAAGAGCGGTTCTGCGCGAGAATATCGTCGTTTGGTAAAGTCTATGAATACCCATATTCATGATAATTTTACACTGGAACAGTTTGCCAACGAAAATGCTGTCAGCATCAGTTATATTAAAGTTTTGTTTTATCGCTATGCCGGTATCAGCCCCAAGGCCTATTACTCTAAATTACGATGTGTCGAGGCGATTCGCTTATTAGAAAGCGGCAGAACGGCAAGCGAAGTGGCCGATCTGTTAAACTTTTCGTCACCCAACTACTTTTCGGCTTTTTTCAAAAAGATGACGGGTTGCTCACCTGCGCGGTACAAAAAAACGGCAGAGGATCGCTGATCCTCTGCCGTTTTTTAGCCGTGTAATAAGGTCTCCACCACACCGCGTAAACGATCGGCGGTGGCGCCGGCATCTTCAAGCGTAGTTCCGGTCGCCGTGACGTAACCTTTGATTTTCGGTTCTGTACCCGAAGGACGTACGATCACACTCGCGTGATTTTCCAACTCAAACACCAGTACGTTTGCACGCGGGAGTGTTAATACTTCTACCGTACCGTCTGTCACTTTTCGTTCGGCGGTCAGATAATCCGCGATCGCCAATACACGCAAACCGCCCATTTCGGCAGGCGCATTATGACGCAGGTTCTTCATAATGGCATCCATCGCCGCCATGCCTTTGGCACCTTCAAACTGCACGTTGACCAACTGGTGCAAATACACACCATGTTCGTGGTAGAGCAAATGCAAGACTTCAAGCAACGTCAGCCCTTTGGTCTTGTAATACGCGGCCATCTCGCAGATGAGCATGGACGCGACAACGGCATCTTTGTCGCGCGCATGTGTGCCCGCTAAGCAACCGTAACTTTCCTCAAAACCGAACTGGAAGCGTTCGGGTGTGCCGGCTTGCTCAAGTTCGACGATCTGCTCGCCGATATACTTGAAACCGGTCAACACGTTACGCATTTGTGCGCCGTATTTTTCCGCAATGCGTGTGGCAAGATCCGACGTAACAATAGTTTTGATGACAATCGGATCGGCAGGCAAGACGCTTTGCTCGGAACGGCACGACAAAATGTAATGTAACAGCAAACAACCTGTTTCGTTACCTGTCAGTAACGTGTATTCATCGTTTTGACGTACCGCGATACCCACGCGGTCACAGTCGGGATCGGTCGCCAACAATAAGTCGGGTTCAACCGTTTTGGCCATATTCAGCGCCAACTCAAACGTTTGGCGCATTTCAGGATTCGGGAACGGGGCGGTGGGGAAGTTGCCGTCGGGCAATTCCTGTTCCGGCACGACCGTGACCTGCGATAACCCAATGCGCTCCAAAATCTTGCGCACCGGCTTGTTGCCGGCACCGTTGAGCGGTGAGTAAATGACTTTCAAATCACTCTGTGCACAGATGCCGGGGTTGATCTGCTGTGGCGCGATGGTTGCCAAAAAGGC
>JAZOQQ010000010.1:0-3613 GCA_045656165.1 Acutalibacteraceae bacterium | reverse complement strand
GACCGCTTGGCATCCGACTTCTTACCATCAAACTTGATGATTCGTGTTTTATCCGCGAGGTGATACCGTGCAACACGTTTATCCGTCTTATTATACCCGCTTTTCCTGCATTGCCGACCGTTGCCGCCACAATTGTTGCATCGGTTGGGAGATTGATATTGATTCGGATACCTACGCCCTTTATCAGCAAATTGACGGGGCATTCGGCGAACGCTTACGTCGGGGTATCGAAGACGGCGACACACCGCATTTTTGCTTGGATGCCGACGAGCGGTGTGTATTTTTAAATGCCAACGGTTTGTGCGACATCATTCGTACTTTGGGCGAAGAGGCGCTGTGCGATATTTGTCATGACCATCCGCGCTTTCGCACGTACTGCGGCGATCGGGTGCATATCGGTCTCGGCCTTTGTTGTGAAGCGGCTTGTCGGTTGGTGCTGAGTGAAGATGCAACGTATCGTGTGCAAGAAACCGATGAAGAGGTGATCTTGCCGGCGTTACCTTCCGTAGCAGACAGGCACACGCCGTCTGAGTGGGCGACTTTGTATCGTAAACTGGAACACTTGGATCCGGTGTGGGATACATATCTTGACCGAATGGCCGTACAAACCGCTTTTGCCGTACCCGACGGCGTGGATGCCGAACTGAAACGGTTGGGGTCTTACTTTTTGTACCGCTATCCGGATCATCCACGGTTTGCGGCGCACGCGGTACGTATCATCGGTACGTTGTGTTCGTCGGCGGATGAACTCCACGAACTGTGTCGCTTGTATTCCGCCGAAATTGAGTATTCCGACGAGAATATCCAAACGCTTATAAACAAAACGGCAGAGGAATGATCCTCTGCCGTTTTCTCTTACAGGTTGTAGTATTTTTCGAACTCGGCCGGATGGGGGATAGCCGCCAATTGACTGCATTCCTCGCGTTTGGCCTTGATGAAGTTTTTGAGCAACTCTTCGGGGAAGACACCGCCTGCGGTCAGGTAGTCGTGATCCGCTTCCAGCGCATCCAATGCTTCGGGAAGCGAAGTGGGCAGACCCTGTAATTTCGCCTTTTCTTCTTCGGGCAGATGGTACAGGGTCATGTCGTACGGACCCCAACCGTTCTCGTGCGGGTCGATCTTATTTTTGATACCGTCCATACCGGCCATCAGGATCGCTGCATAGCAGAAGTACGGGTTACAGGTCGCGTCGGGGTTGCGCAATTCAAAACGACGCTTGTCGGGGCTCTTCGCGTATGCGGGAATACGGATGACCGCGCTGCGGTTAGAGGTGGCGTAGCCCACCGTTACAGGCGCTTCAAAGCCGGGTACCAAACGTTTGAACGAGTTGGTGCTGGGGTTGGTCAGCGCACACAGCGAAGCAATGTGCTTGAGCAGACCGCCCATGAAGTAGTGCGCGGTTTCGCTCAAGTGAGCATAACCGTTGTCATCCGAGAACACCGGTTGACCGTCTTTGAACAACTGCATGTGTACGTGCATACCGCTGCCTGCTTCGCCGTAGATCGGTTTGGGCATAAAGGTGGCGGTTTTGCCATACTTCAGAGCGGTGTTGTGAATGATGTATTTGATCATCATGGTGGCATCTGCCATCTTGGTCATCTCGCCGAGTTGCGGCTCGATTTCAAACTGACCGGATGCGGCCACTTCGGGATGATGATAGTTGATCTCAATGCCCATGTCGCGCATCAACATGCACATTTCACTACGGCATTCGTAGGCACGGTCAAAGGGTTTGGCAATATGATAGGCCTTCTGTTTGGGAACGACGTTACCTTTGCCTTCAACACCGCTGTTCCAGTAGGACTGTTCAGCATCCAGCGAAACACCGATGCTGTTACCTTGCACTTCCCAGCCCACTTCGTCAAACAGATAGAATTCAAATTCGGGCAGGATCAGCATGGTGTCGGCCACGCCGCTGTCTTGCATATATTTTTGTGCCGCTAACACAATGTTGCGGGGATACTGCGCGAGCGGTCGGTTTTCGGGACTGTCGATGATCATGGCGTTACCCGTCATGGACAACGTCGGGATGGTGCAGAACGGATCGATTGCCGCTGTTGTCGGGTCGGGGATAAACACCATGTCGCTTTTTTCGACGACGGCATAACCATAGTTGGAGGCATCGAAACCGATACCGCTTTTCATGGTATCTTCCGAGAAGTTCTCGGCCGGAATGGTGACGTGACGGAACTGACCGTTGATGTCCACCATTTTGAAGTCAACCATCTTAATGTCATGCTGTTTAATTAGCGCTAAAACGTCTTTTACGTTTTTTGCCATGCCAAAAGCACCTCGTTTCTTTAGTATAGGACAAGTATAGCAATAAAACGTCCCACCGTCAACAAAAAATAACAAGAAATCTATTGTACCGCCTGGATTTTTGTGATATACTAAACTATCATTTACGAGGGCGTGTTATGTGTGAAATCATTAGATCCTACCGTTAAGCGCGAAACGCTATATATCACCGTTTTCACGTTATTGTGTAGTGTGTTGATGCAAGCGGTGTTTTTAATCGTCGGTCACTGGGATTATACGGTGTTGCTTGGCAATCTGCTCGGTGCCGTAGCGGCGGTCGGTAATTTCTTGTTGCTCGGTGTTTCGGTTCAAAAAGCGTTGGATAAAGAGAAAAAGGACGCGGTGAATTTCATGCGTCTGTCCCAGATCGGCCGCACGTTGTTACTGTTTGCGGTGGCACTGGTCGGGTATTTGGTTTCCGTGTTTAACATTTTAGCGTTGGTCATTACGTATTTATTTCCGCGCATCGCCATAGCGGTGCGTCCGTTGATCAAAAAATCTTAATTTGTTTTGTGGAGAAGGAGGTGACGGCCATGGCCAAAACCAACCGACGCTTTAAACTGGTGGATGCTCTGTATATTGCTATGATGGTCGTGCCGATCCTGTGCGGTATTGTGTTGCAAGTGCTGACGAAACCCGCATCCGCAGGTATCACGCTGACGGGCGCGCGCATTTTCTTCACGATTCCCATGCCGATCCAAAATTTCCCCGTGACCGAATCGCAAGTGAATTCGGCTTTGGTAATGATCGTTATTTTGGGTGTGTGTCTGTATCTTACGCACGGCCTTTCACAGCACATTCAGTTGAAACGTCAACATTTCGCAGAGTTGATCGTGGAAAAGGTGGACGGTTTGGTGTCGGAGAACATGGGTGAATATTTCCGCGCCTTTTCACCGTTTATCATTGCCATGTTGGCGTTGTCGGCTTTTTCCAGTTTGATTACGTTATGCGGTCTGTATGCGCCGACGTCCGACATCAACATTGTCGGCGGCTGGGCGATACTGGTGTTCGTGCTTATTACTTACTATAAACTGAAAGCGGGACCGTTGCATTATATCAAATCCTTTGCCGAACCCGTTGCGATTTTGTTCCCGATCAACTTGATCAGCGAAGTCGCCACCCCTGTTTCAATGGCGTTTCGTCATTACGGCAACGTGTTATCCGGCTCGGTCATTTCCGTGTTGCTGGCCGCGGCACTTGGTGGTTTATCTTCCATGGTCCTTGGCTCACTTCCCGGTTTTCTTGCGGATATTCCGCTTTTTCAAGTGGGTATCCCCGCCGTATTATCCATTTACTTTGATGTGTTCAGCGGTTG
>JAZOQQ010000009.1:0-10818 GCA_045656165.1 Acutalibacteraceae bacterium | reverse complement strand
CATTGCGCTGACGGCGCCGGTCGCCGTGGCGGTTGCCATGTTTGCCGATCGCTACCATCAAGATGCGAAAACGGCGGTCAACTTGGTGGCGCTCTCCACCTTGTTCTCGGTGGTGACCATGCCGCTGATCGTTGCCGTTGTCAAACTCATCGCATAGCAAATATTGTGGTTTAAGTGGTGCTTATCCTCGGATAAGCACCACTTTTTGTATGCCAAAAAATAGTAACAAAAAATCGCATTTGCGGGTTGATTTTTTTATAAAAAGGGGGTATAATGTAATCACCGTGGAGCAAAGTGGTGCAAAGTGGTGAGTTTCCACATTTTCCACCAAGTTTTCCACAATTTTAAAAACGGAGAATGCAGGATGTTATACGGAAGATTCCAACATAATATCGACGCAAAAGGTCGCTTGTTTGTGCCGGCCAAGTTGCGTGACAAGCTGGGCAGTTTGTTTATTGCCGCGGCCGTCATGGATCATTGCGTTTGCCTGTATTCAATGGACGAGTGGGAAAAGCTGCAAGCGGGCCTTGCTGAAAAGCCAATGACCCAAGCGCGCAAATTGCAACGGTATCTGTCGGCAAACGCCGTGGATGTACAGGTAGACGCGCAGGGCCGTATCCTGCTCCCTCGTCACTTGTTAGAGTATGCGGGCCTTGCCAAAGAAGCACTGGTCATCGGCGCCGGCAACCGCGCGGAAGTGTGGAACCCCGAAGCGTACGAAGCGGATATGAACAGCATGACTTCCGAAGAAGTCGAGGCGGAATTCGCCGAGCTGGGTTTCTGATATGAACGAGTACAGCTATCACCGTCCGGTCTTGCTGGACGAAACTATCGATAGTTTACATATCGTGCCGAACGGTATTTACGTAGATGGCACAGCAGGCGGCGGCGGTCATTCTTTCGCCATTGCCTCGCGGTTGCAAAGTGGTCGTCTGATCGCTTTGGACCAAGATCCCGATGCGATTGCACAAGCATCGCGGCGGCTGCAGGGGTTGCCTGCCGTTGTGGTGCACCGCAATTTTCGTTACATGCGTGACGTGCTGAATGAACAATGCATCGATCGCGTTGACGGCGTGCTGATGGACATCGGTGTTTCCTCTCATCAGTTGGATGAGGGTGAACGCGGTTTTTCCTTTCACGTAGATGCGCCGCTTGATATGCGCATGAGCCAAGAAGGCGTCAGCGCTGCCGACTTGGTAGCAGAGCTTTCCGAACAGGAATTGGCGGATATCTTTTTCCGCTTCGGTGAAGAAAAGTTTTCCCGCCCCATCGCTCGCGCGATCGTCACCGCACGACAAGCCGCTCCGATCCTTACAACATTGGAACTTGCCGAGATTATTAAAAACGCGGTTCCTGCCAAGGTTCGCCGCGAAGGGCATCCGGCTCGCAAGGTTTTTCAAGCGTTGCGCATTGCGGTTAACGCTGAACTTGATTGCTTATCCGAAGCATTGGATGCGGCGTTTGACAGTTTAAAAGTCGGCGGTCGCTTGGCGGTCATCACGTTCCACTCGTTGGAAGACCGCATGGTCAAGCAACGCTTCGCCGCCTTCTGCAAAGGTTGCGAATGCCCGCCGGAATTTCCGGTTTGCGTATGCGGGCGTACCCCCGCAGGACAGTTGATTACAAAAAAACCCGTGGAAGCATCCGCCGAAGAACTGGCGGAAAATCCGCGCAGCCGAAGCGCCAAGCTTCGCTGCATTGAGAAATTACACGATCGATAGAAAGGAGTGAGTACCATGGCGACTTACGGAAACGAAGCATACGATCTGTCAATGTACGAACCCAGAGCGCGCCTGCGTGCTCTTCCGAATAAAAAAGCCAGCAAAGCCGAAAAACGTCGTGCGAAACTGCAAAAACTGATCAACAGCGCGGCGGTTGTGGCGGTGGCAGGTTTGATCTTGTTTGTTATCGGTTTTATGATCGCCGGTCAGGTAAAATTAACCGAACTCAACAGCGAGTACAGCCAAGCCGAAAAGGCCCTTAACGAAGCGATCAGCGAAGGCAAGCGGCTGGAAAGTGAACTGGCGGCACAAACCTCTGCGCAAAGCGTGGAAGAATATGCGGAAAGCGTAGGCCTGCGTCCGGTTGAGTCCGGTCAGATCGACTACATTACCGTCACGCCGATTGCGCCGGATGAACCGGAAGAAACCGGTAGCGTGTGGGCAACAATTTGGAACTTCCTAACAGGATGGATGTAATAAACAAGGATGAGGGGTCGGTTCTATCAACCCTATGCCATGGCATAGTATAGACAGGGCCTCGTGTGTTGAGAGTTGGGATGGAAAGCGTCTTAACTCTCTTTTCTTTCTACATGAAATCGAGGTGACAAAGGATGGCACAAAAACACGAAAATCAAACGATCGGTTTAACAAGGCCGATGCGGCGGCGCACGCTGGCGATTATCGGTATTACGTTAGTATGCCTGGTGTTGTTGATCGGACAGTTATTCCGCATTCAGGTACTGGAACAGGGTGACTGGCAAAAGCAAGCGGTAGCACAACAACTTGCCGACGTGCAGATTTCAGCAAACCGCGGCCAAATCTACGATGCCAATATGTCGGTTTTGGCGTTGACGCGTGAAGTATGTACCATCGTTATGGCGCCTTGTAATATTCGTCAAGAAACCACGCGCTTAAAAATCGCGGATGAACTGTCGGTTATGTTGGAAGTTGACCGCGAAACCTTATATCGCCAAACATTAGACAGCAAATCGCAATATAAGGTTGTGAAAGCCAAGGTCGATAAATCGGTGGGCGACACCTTTATCAAATGGGTCAACGAAAACAGCTTGGGTGGTGTGTTTCGCATCGTCACCGACTATAAACGTGAGTACCCGCTGAAAAACTCATTGTCATGTGTGTTGGGCTTTGTAGGTAAAGATAACGTCGCGCGCGAAGGATTGGAACTGGAATATAACGAACAGTTATCGGGTATTCCCGGACGTATGGTTGCGGCACAAAACACCTATGGCGACCATTTGCCCAATTCGCTGCAATATGAATACACGGTGGACGCGACCGACGGTAACAGTTTGGTGCTGACGGTTGACCAGTACATCCAGCAGGTGACGGATAAATACTTGCAAGATGCGCTGACGGAGTTTAAAGCCACCAACCGCGCCTGTGCCATTGTTATGGACGTGAAAACCGGCGCGATCTTGGCAATGTCTACCAAAGGGGATTATGACCCCAACGATTATCTTACCATTTCCGACCCCACGTTAGCGGAACAGATTGCCGCCATGTCGGGTCAAGAACAGGCAGACGCTTTGGTAAAAGCGCGCTTGGAACAATACCGCAACAAAGCGCTTGATTTCTATGAGCCCGGTTCGGTGTTTAAGACGTTTACTGCCGCCATGGCGTTGGAAGAGGGCTTGGCAACCGAAGAAAGCCCGTTTTATTGCGGCGGCTCGTTTTCCATTGCCGACCGTACCATGAAATGTTGGATCCACCCGCGTGGACACGGTCAGCAAAATTTCGTGCAAGCTATTGCCAACTCCTGTAACCCTGCCTTTATGACGGTTGGTACGCGCGTTGGCACAAAATTATTCTCGAAGTATTACGCCGGCTTTGGTTTCACCGCTAAAACAGGTGTGGATCTGCTCGGCGAACAAGCCGTTACCAATAACTTGTATCACCTGCCTGATGTTATTACACAAGTCGACGTGGCGGCTTCCTCTATCGGGCAAACATTTAAGGTGACACCGTTGCAGATGGTAACGGCGCTGTCGGCTGTTGCCAATGGCGGTTATTTGATGCAACCCTATATCGTGCAACAGGTGATTGATGGCAAGGGCAACGTGATTACCAATACCGAGCCCATTGTAAAACGTCAAATGATTTCCGAGAGCACGTCACAGCGTGTTTGTGCCATGTTGGCCAACGCTGTCAGCAGCGGTTCTATCAAAAATGCTTACATTTCCGGTTACCGCGTAGCCGGTAAAACGGGTACTTCGGAAAAGACCGAAACCAAATCGGAAGAGGAAGAAGACGCCAACGTACAGATCATTGCCTCTTTCGGTGGCTTCGCGCCGGCGGACAACCCGCAGGTCGCGGTATTGGTTATGGTTGATGAACCGCAATACTTAAAATCCGGCGGCGGTGTTGCCGCACCGTGTGCTAAAAAGATCCTCAAAGATATTTTGCCCTATCTCGGTGTGGAACCGAACTATACCGCTGAAGAGATTGCGAGCTTAGACCGTAGTGCTCCCAATGTCGTGGGCGCTACCGTTTCGGCGGCGGCTACCACGCTGAAAGCGTCAACGCTGACATATCACACCATCGGCACAGGTAACACCGTTTTGCGTCAGGTCCCGAAGAGTGGTACTTCGATCCCCAAAGGTGGTTCGGTGTGGTTGTATACCGACAACCGTGATACGATCATGACGACGGTTCCCGATTTTTCGGGACGAACGGTGGCGCAAGTCAACCAAGCAGCCAATTTGGCAGGCGTGAACGTGTTGCTGTCGGGCATCAGTACCGCGGGCGGTACACCGACCGCCACGCGACAGTCTATCAAAGCGGGGCAAGAAGTGGCAAAAGGTACGGTTATTACCGTAGAGTTCACGTACGCCGATATTATTTATTAACATTTTCCATGAGAGGACGCCTGTTTATGAAGCGCATTCATCAACAGGACGTTTCAATGCGGGCTCCGTCCCGTCGGATGTGGAGGCGGTCGTTAGCCGTCTTGATATTGATCGCCGTGGGATTTACCGCCGTTGGCGGAAAATTGGCGGTCTTGCAACTGTTCGAGCATGATAACTGGCAGACGCTTGCCGCCGAGCAACAACTCAACGACAGCGTGATATCGGATAAACGCGGCAGCATTATGGATCGCAACGGTGTGGTGCTTGCGCAAAGCGTGGAAGTGGCAACCATCATTATGATGCCGTCGGAAATTCCCGATGAAACGACTCGGTTGCGCATTTGCGACGAATTGCCGAAACTGTTGGATATCAGCGCCGAGAAACTCGAACGGCAAACCAAAAAGACCTCGTCGCGTTACGAAATCGTTAAAGCGCGTATTGATGCCGATCTGCGTGCCGCGTTTATTGCGTGGGTCAAGGAGCGGGGCTTGGCGGCGGTGTTTCGCGTGATTCAGGATTATAAGCGGGAGTATCCGATGGGAAATACGTTGTCGTGTGTACTCGGCTTTACGGGTACCGACAACACCGGCCTTGAGGGCCTTGAAGCCAAATACAATACCGTGCTTGCGGGAAAAGCGGGACGCGTGATCACCACCAAAAACGGCTATGGCGATCCGTTCCCCAATGACATTCAATACGAAACCACGATCGACGCTGAAGCAGGGGAGGATCTCTACCTTACCGTAGATGTTAACGTTCAAAAAATCGTGGAAAACTATTTGGAAAATGCCGTGGCCGAAACAGGAGCCGCCAACCGCGCTTGCGCCATCGTGATGGCGGTGGAAACCGGCGAAATTTTGGCAATGGCAACCAAAGGGGATTACAATTTAAACCACCCCCGCGTTTTGCAAGATCCCGATACGGCCGCTAAGATTGCCTTGTTGGCGGATGACAAACAATCGGCGGCGTTGATTGAGGCCTTGCAAAAGCAATGGAAAAACAAACCGATTTCCGAGTTTTACGAGCCCGGTTCGGTCTTTAAGATCTTTACCGCATCCGCTGCGTTACAGGAAGGATTGATTTCGGAAAAATCCGGTTTTTTCTGCGGCGGTACGTATACCATGGCGGGCGTGCGTACCATGAAGTGCCACGTATTTCCGCGCAGCCACGGCAGTCAAACATTGGCAGAAGCGATCTCGCATTCCTGCAACCCTGCCTTTATGAAAATCGGCTCATTGTTAGGTACGAAACTGTTTCCACAGTATCATGAGCGATTCGGCTTTACAACGCTTACCGGTATTGACATGTTAGGGGAAGCGCGCGTGACCAAAACGCTGTACCACAGCGCCGATGCGATCACGGCGGTAGACGTTGCCACCTCTTCGATCGGCCAAACGTTCAAAGTTACCCCTATTCAAATGATTAGCGGTGTTTGTGCCGTTGCCGGCGACGGCAACTTACGCACGCCGTACGTAGCCGCCCGTTCGGTGGCGGCAGACGGTACCGTCACGATTCAACACGAACCGACCGTTCGTTCACAGGTTATTTCCGCGAACACCGCCAAACGTATGTGTGCCATGCTGGAGGGTGTGGTAGACGGTGGCGGCGCCAAAAACGCCTATGTTGCGGGATACCGTGTTGCCGGCAAAACCGGCACGTCGGAAAAGACCGACCAAGCCGCCTCCGCCTCCGGTCGTAAAAACGCAGTCGCCTCATTTTGCGGGTTTGCACCGGCCGATGATGCGAAAATTGCCGTCATCGTGATGATCGACGAGCCACAAACGCATATTCGATACGGTGGTACATTGGCGGCGCCGGTTGCCCAAAAAATTTTTGCCGAGGTGTTGCCGTATTTGGGGCTTGAACCGCACTATACCGAGGAACAACTGAAAGCACTTAACACCACAATTCCGGATGTGAGGGGTAAAACCGTTTCGGCGGCGGCCGCCCTACTCAAAAGTGCGGGTCTCACGTATCGTGCAACGGCTGACGGAACCGTTACGCGCCAGAATCCCCCTCCCGGCACCGTTCTCGCTAAAGGCGGACGCGTGGTACTGTATACCGATCAAGCGGAAACCGAGTCGGTACGCGTGCCAAACGTCATCGGGAAAACATTGGCACAGGCAAACGAAGCGCTTGTCAATGCGGGTTTCAATGTTTGTATCAATGGATGGACCGATACGGCAAACGACCGCAACACCGCAACACAGGCGGTGGTAACGGAACAATCGGAAGTGCCCGATACCGTGCTGGGTCGAGGAGCTGTGATTACGATAACGCTTCGCTATCAGGATGCGATTGCTTAAAAGGAGAGTACCATGAAACTTAGCCGCTTGTTACAAGATGTTACGTATACGGGACAGATTTCGGACGTGGAGATCACGGCACTATGCCGCGACTCGCGTAAGATTACCGAGGGTTGCTTGTTTGTGTGCATTGCGGGTACCAAAATTGACAGCCATTCGTTTGCCGCACAAGCCCTGCAAAGCGGTGCCGCCGCGGTGGTGTGTGAGCGGGATCTGGGGTTGTCGTCGCAAATCGTGGTACAAGATGGGCGTGCCGCTTGGGCGCAGTTGTGTGCCAATTGGTTTGATCGTCCTGCCGATAAACTTAAAATGATCGGTATTACGGGCACCAATGGCAAGACCAGTACGTCTTATCTCTTAAAAGGTATTTTAGAAAAAGTGGGGTACACGGTCGGCTTGATCGGTACCATTCAGAATATGATCGGGGATACCGTGGTGCAGACCGCGCAAACCACGCCCGATTCCTATGAATTGCAAGAGTTATTGGATAAGATGGTGAGAGAAGGGTGCGCCTTTGCGGTGATGGAGGTATCGTCGCACGCGCTGGATCAGCATCGTGTGAACGGTTGCCGTTTTGCCGCCGGCGTGTTTACCAACCTTACGCAAGACCATTTGGATTACCATGGCACGATGGACGTGTATGCCGCCGCGAAAAAGCGTTTGTTCGCGATGAGTGATGTGGCGGTGCTCAATTGTGACGATCCGTGGTATCCTACCATGAGTTGTGACGTTTCTTGCCCGTTGGTTACCTATTCAACGGAACGTAGCGAAGCAACGTATACGGCGCACAATTTGCGGCAACGTCCGGACGGTATTGATTTTGAACTGGTTGCTACCGGTGCGATCGGGCGCGTTCGCTTAAAGACCCCCGGCCGTTTTTCCGCGTATAATGCGCTGGCGGCTGCCGCTTGTGCATTGTCGCTCGGTATTTCGTTTGACGATGTGATCGAAGCGCTCCGCGAAGCGAATACCATCAAAGGTCGCGCCGAGGTCGTGCCGACCGATCGTGATTTTACGGTGGTGATCGATTATGCCCACACGCCCGATGGTTTGCAGAACATTTGTGAAACGTTGAACGCGTGTAAAGCGGGACGACTGGTAACCGTCTTCGGTTGCGGCGGTGACCGCGACCGTACCAAACGGCCGAAAATGGCGGCGACAGCCGCCCCTCTGTCCGATTACTTGGTGGTTACGTCGGACAATCCGCGTACCGAAGACCCACAGGCGATCATCGACGAGATTGTAGTCGGCCTTGCCGATACGACCGTCCCGTATACCGTCATACCCGACCGCGTGGAAGCGATCCATTGGGCGATTCGCCATGCGCAGAGCGGTGACACCATTTTGTTGGCCGGAAAAGGTCATGAAACGTATCAAATTCTAAAAGACGGCACCATCCATTTGGATGAGCGAGAAGTGGTGGCTGACGCACTGGCTACCGAATAAGGAGTGGAAGGCATGAACATTACCATATCGATCACGTGGGTTGCCACCGCGTTGTTGGCGTACTTTTTATCGGAATGGTTGGGGAAAAAACTTATTCCGGTTTTACACCGCTTAAAATTTGGTCAAACTATCCGTGACGAAGGTCCTGCCTGGCATAAAAGTAAGCAAGGCACCCCGACCATGGGCGGCATCATTTTTATTGGTGCCATGCTGATCTTGGTGTTGGTTGCCATGCTGGTGGCACAGTTCTTGTTGCCCGAAAAAGTGATTACCGACGCCGACACGTTGGCAACCGTCACACGGCTGTTTGCCGGCATCGCGATGGCAGTTGGCTTCGGCGTTATCGGCTTTTTGGATGATTTTATCAAAGTGGTCAAAAAGCGCAATTTAGGTCTTACCAGTCGCCAAAAATTATTGCTTCAAATTGTCGTATCCGGCGGCTATGCTCTGCTGGTGTATTTCACGGGCGGTACGCAGATCCACGTTCCGTTTTACGGCGTTTGGAATGCCGGCCTTTGGTTTATTCCCATCGCCGTGTTTATCATCGTGGCCATGACGAATGCCACCAACCTGACCGATGGCGTTGACGGATTATGTGCCTCGGTATCGGTACTGGTGTGCTTGTTCTTGCTTATTATTTGCGGCGGGCACATGGGCTATGGCATTATTGCCTCCGCTATGGCGGGTGCGTTGTGCGGTTTTTTGGTGTGGAATTTTCATCCTGCTCGTGTGTTTATGGGCGATACCGGCTCGCTGTTTATCGGCGGTGTTTTGTGTGCCGTTGCATTTGGGGTCGGGCATCCGCTTTTGTTATTGCCGATGGGTGTTGTGTACTTCCTCGAAACCGTTTCGGTGATGTTGCAGGTCAGTTATTTTAAACTGACTCACGGTAAGCGGTTATTTAAAATGAGCCCGTTGCATCATCATTTTGAGATGTGCGGTTGGAGTGAAAATAAAATCGTGTTGGTTGCGTTGGCAACCACCGTGGCAGGCGGAGTGCTCGCCGTGGTGTTTGCGCTGTTGTAACAGCCCCTATACAAAATAAAAAAGGAGGAGCGATATATGGCAAAACGGTTAGAAGGCGCGCACGCGTCTGCCCCTTCCCGCCGTCGCAGATTCTTCATGGCGGCAACCGGTTTTGATATGCCGTTCTTTATCTTATTGATCGCCGTGTTAGCGGTGGGACTGGTATGCTTGTTTTCTGCCAGTTTCGCTTACTCGTATTACCGTAACGGCGGAGATAGTTACCATTACATCAACCGCCAACTGATCTACGCGGTCATGGGTATTATTGCGATGATCGGCGTATCGTTCGTTGACTATCATCAGTTACACCGTTTTGCGTGGCTGGTTATGGGCATCTCTTGGGCATTGTTAGTGCTGGTGCTGCTGTTGCCTTCCATTCAAAACGTGCATCGCTGGATCCGTTTGGGACCCATTCAAATTCAGCCGTCAGAGATCGCGAAGTTTGGTATTATTCTGTTGTTCGCGCATTTGATATCCCGCCACCAAGACAACATGAAAGACCCCAAAAAAGGTTTTTGGCCTTTCATGGCGATACTGGGTATTACCGCGGGTTTGATCGTTATTGAACCGCACTTGTCGGGTACCATCTTGTTGGTGGTGATCGGCATGGTGATGATGTTCATCGGTGGTACCAAATGGTCGCATTTGGGGCTGACGATTGCGGCAGGTCTAGTCGGTGTCGTGATTTTGGTCGTGTTTTTCGGTTACGAGCAGGACCGTATTGACGTGTGGCTCAATCCCATCGGTGTGTATACGTCCGATGTGGTATACGAATCGGGACTTACGGGACGCGACGTTGCGTGGCAGACGGTACAGTCTTTGTATGCGATCGGTTCGGGCGGTTTAATGGGCGAAGGTCTCGGCAACTCGCGGCAAAAGCACTCGTTCTTGCCTGAACCGCAAAACGACTTTATCTTCGCGATCGTTTGCGAAGAACTCGGCTTTATCGGCGCGGTGTTGATTATCGTGTTGTTTGCGGCGTTGGTATGGCGCGGATTCGTTATCGGTATGCGCGCTCCCGATAAATTCGGTTCCATGTTAGCCATCGGCCTGATCGCACAGATCGGGTTGCAGGTGGTGTTTAACTTGGCGGTGGTGACCAACGCCTTCCCGAATACCGGCATCAGCTTGCCGTTCTTCAGTTACGGCGGTTCATCACTGATCATGTTGCTTGCCCAGATGGGCGTTATCCTGTCGGTATCGCGACAGAGCAAACAACGAGCGGGGGGATAGTATGCGCGTTCTCATGGCAGGCGGCGGCACGGCCGGCCACATTAATCCGGCTTTGGCGATCGCCGATACCATTAAAACTCATCATCCCGATGCCGAGATCTTGTTTGTCGGTGTAAAAGGCAAAATGGAGACCGTGTTGGTGCCAAAAGCGGGCTATTCGCTCAAAACGGTAACGGTACAGGGCTTTCAACGTCGCCTTTCTCTAAAAAATATCGGTCG
>JAZOQQ010000008.1:0-2119 GCA_045656165.1 Acutalibacteraceae bacterium | reverse complement strand
GACATCGGTGGCGGCACGACCGAGGTGGCGGTGATCGCGCTTGCGGATATTGTTACCAAAACGTCGATCCGCACCGCCGGCGACGAGATGGACGAAGCGATCCGGCGTTACGTGAAGTGTCGGCATCAGTTGCTGATCGGGGAACGGAGTGCGGAGGAGATCAAGATCGCGATGGGGTCGGCGTATCCTGTGGGTGACGATGACGTGTGCACGGTGATGGGGCGACACGTGGTAGACGGTTTGCCGAAAACGGTGGCGCTGACAAGTGATGAGGTGCGCGAGGCGTTGGGAGAACCGATCCGCGAGATCGTAGCGGCGATACGGCAAACGCTGGAAAACACGCCGCCGGAACTCAGCCGTGATATTCTGGCAAACGGAATCGTGTTGACAGGCGGCGGCGCGTTGTTGCGCGGATTGGATCGTCTGGTCGCCGAATGTACCGGCGTGCCGGTGCGAGTGGCGGAAGCACCGTTGGATTGTGTGGCGAACGGAACGGGAAAATGTCTCGGCGCGCGATAGCGGTGAGCGTGGCGCTTGTTGCGGTAGTCGGTGTGGTGTTGCACATGACGGGATTGGCGGGGACGGTACGCTTTGCGGTACAAAGCGAGTTGAGCGCGATGACCGAAAACTGGGATCCGAACGGCTACCGTTCACGCTACGAACAGGTGGCGGCGCAACTGAACAGGGTGGTGTCACAACAGGTGAACGCGGAACAGGCGGTACACGATGCTCGTTTTTATCGTGCGTTTTTGGGTTTGCGCGAGGTGGCGCCGTCGTTTCGTTTTTGCGAAGCGCGGGTGATCGCGGTGACGGATACGCGCGTGGAGATTGATCGAGGCCGTGTGGACGGGCTGCGTGGCGGCGAAGCGGTGTTGACGTCGGTGGGCGTGTATGGGGTGATCGGTGACGTGGGATTGAATCGGGCCGAGGTGTTGGCGCTGGGATCACCCGACGTCATGGTAAGCGTACTCAACGCCCGTACCGACGAGGTCGGCACGCTGAACGGAACGGTGGTCAAGGTAGAGCGGGACAGTCAGGCGGCCGCAGGTGACGTGTGGATCACCACGGGTTTCGGCGGACGGTTTCCGCGCGGATTACTGGTAGGGCGCACGCAAGCGGTGACGGTGGATGCCGACGGCATGTTTGCATCTGCCGCGTTGATACCGTTTGCGGTACGCGAAGGACGGATGATGATTGTCTATGCTGAAACCTGATGTGGTCGCGGCGTTGTCGCGCGTTTTAAAGCGAAGTGCGCTGTGGGGGGCGCTGGTAACGGTGGTGACGTGTGTAGAGCAATTGCCGCTCTGGAACGGACGGTGCTGGCCGCTGGTGTGGATGTTACCGTTGGTGGCGTGGCGGCTACACGGACGCGTGGCGGGGTGGCTGGTACTGCTCTCTGTGTGCTACGTGCTGGTATAAGGGGTGGTGCAGGTGAAACGGTTAACGGTTGCGCTGACGGCGGTGGCGGTGTTTTTTGGTTTGTTCGCGTGGCGGTTATACGATCTGCAGATTGTAAACGGGGCGTATTATGCCGCGTTGCTTGCCGAACGAGCCGAATCGGATACCGAAGCGGTAGCGGCGCGCGGGGATATTCTTGATCGCCACGGCGTGCGGTTATCCACCGATCGTGTGGCGTGGCAGGTGACGAGCGACGGACAGTTGTCACGCGAAGCGGCGGCGGAGTTGTTGACGGAACTTGGTGAAACGGTGACGGCGCGGGGCGACGTGTTATGTGACGACGCATCGCACAAGACGGTGGCCGTGATCACGTCACAGCCCGAACGGTATCGCGGGTTGCACATAACGGCGGTGCCGACACGGCAGTACGAGGCCAAAACGGTGGCGGCCGGGTTACTCGGAACGGTCGGGCCGTTATATGCGGAGGAATACGAAACCTTGCGCGACGAGGGGTATCGCTTGACCGATCGCATCGGCAAAAGCGGTATTGAGCGCGCGTACGAAGCGGTATTGCGCGGGCGTGACGGCGTGGCGGGCGCGTCGGTGGAATTGACGCTGGACAGCCGTTTGCAAGCGCGGGTGGAGGAACTGGTCGGTGCCGAGATCGCGCGGTTGCGGCGCGAAGGCGAAGCGCTTAAAGGGCGCGACGTGGTAAGCGGCG
>JAZOQQ010000007.1:0-3314 GCA_045656165.1 Acutalibacteraceae bacterium | reverse complement strand
GTTGCGTATGGATACCGACAGCACCGTTTCTCGCTATGCGTACGAGGAGAAATTCCGCGCTTTTGCACGCGGTGATTATCAGGTGATGATCGGCACACAAATGGTCGCCAAGGGCTTGGATTTCGACAACGTCGGTTTGGTTGGCGTACTGTCTGCCGATCAGGCGTTGTACGGAGAGGATTACCGTTCGTTTGAAACCACGTTTTCTTTGCTTACGCAGGTTGTCGGCCGCGCGGGCAGACGCGGTACCGGCGGCAAAGCCGTTATTCAGACTACCGCACCCGAACATTACGTCATTCACTTGGCGGCCCAACAAGATTACCCCGCGTTTTATGACGTGGAGATCGCCGCCCGCAAAATGATGAAATATCCGCCGTTCGCGGATATCTGTTTGTTCGGCTTCGTCGGCACGGATGAAAAAACCGTACGTACCGCCGCCAACGCGTTTTTGGCGTTGCTTCGTCAAACAGTAACCGAACCGACGTATGCATCGCTGCCGCTGATCGCATTGGACCCCACACCCGCGGCGGTGGCACGCGTAGCGGGCAAATACCGCTATAAACTGATTGTTAAGCTCACCAATAACAGCCGAACCCGTGCGCTGATCGCCGATGTGCTGGGGCGCTTTTCCGCGTTGCCGCAAAGTCGCTCGGTGACGGTATATGCCGACATGGATCCGGCAACCATCATATAAGGAGAATGGATATGGCGATTCGCAATATTCTGAAAAACGATGATCCCACTTTGCGCAAAGTATGCCGTCCCGTTACGGAATTTAACGAGCGGTTGTGGCAACTGCTGGATGACATGGCGGACACCATGCACCAAGCGCAAGGCGTGGGCTTGGCCGGCCCACAGGTCGGTATTTTGCGCCGTGTGTTCGTGATGGATCTCGGCGACGGTGTGATCGAAGCGATCAATCCGGAGATCATCAGCACCCATGGTAAACAAACCGGTCAGGAAGGATGCCTGTCTTTCCCGAATCGTTGGGGCGACGTCACCCGCCCGAAACGTGTGAAATTCAAAGCGCAGGACCGTCACGGCAAATGGTTTATCATGACGGGCGAAGACCTCATGGCGCGTTGTATCTGCCACGAAACCGATCATTTGGACGGTGTGGTATTTTTGGATCATGTGGAGGAACCGCAGTAATATGAACGTGATCTTCATGGGAACACCGGAATTTGCGGTTCCCTGCTTAGAACGTCTGATACAAGACGGACATACCGTGTCGCTGGTCGTCACGCAAGCCGATAAACCCAAAGGACGCGGCCAAAAACTCACACCGCCGCCCGTCAAGGCATGTGCCATGGAGCATGGCATTCCGGTGTTTCAGCCCGCGACCCTCAAAGACGAAGCAGCGCAGGCGGAATTACGTGGCTATCAACCCGATCTCATCGTCGTGGTCGCCTACGGCAAAATTTTGCCGAAAGAGGTTTTGGAACTACCGCCGCACGGTTGCATTAACGTGCATGCCTCATTATTACCGCGCTATCGCGGCGCCGCACCGATCCAATGGGCGGTGTTGAACGGTGAATGTGAGTCGGGCGTTACCACCATGATGATGGACGTCGGCTTAGATACGGGCGATATGTTGCTCACCTCAGTTTGCCCGATTTCCGAAGATATGACGGCGGGCGAATTGCACGATGCGTTGTCGCTTAAGGGCGCCGACGTGTTGTCCGATACGTTGACCGCCTTACAAAACGGCACGCTGATCCGCATACCGCAAACAGGGGAGACCTGTTACGCCTCCATGCTGGATAAATCGCTGTGCCGCATGGATTTTGCCAAATCTGCCGCCGCACTTCATAATCAAGTGCGCGGTTTAAATCCGTGGCCCACCGCAACCGCAACGGTTGAGGGCAAAACCTTGAAGATTCACCGCACTCGTGTGGGAGAGGCGACCGATGCGGCACCAAACACCGTGATCGCGACCGCACCTTTTACGGTGTCTTGCGGCAACGGAACGTCGTTGGTTCTGCTGGAAGTGCAAGGCGAAGGCGGTCGTCGTATGGCGGCCGAGGATTATTTCCGCGGTCACCCGATTCCTGTGGGTTCGCGCTTTTCGGAGGAGTAAAACATGGCACACGATGCGCGCCTTGCCGTGGTGCAAGCACTTGTCGGTCTACACCGTGAAAAGCGGTATTCCAATATCGTGCTGGACGAATTGCTGAAAACAGGCGATTTGGCGCAACAGGACCGTGCATTGGCATCACGCTTGTTTTACGGTGTGATTGAGCGGCAACTCACGTTGGATTACGTGCTGAAAAACGCTTCTTCGATTCCACTTCGCAAACTGCACCCGCTGGTGCTTGAAACCTTGCGTGTGGCACTCTATCAAGTGCTGTATATGGACAAGATTCCCGATTCGGCGGCGGTCAACGAAGCGGTTTCGGGGATTCGTCGCTTAAAGCAAGGCGGTGCAACGGGCTTCATCAACGGCGTACTGCGCGGTATTCTTCGCCGCCGTGACACCTTGTTTGACGATCTGCCGAGCGGCGATGAGGGGTTATCGGTTCGCTATGCCGTACCGACACCGTGGATCGCATTTTGGCGCACCGCATACGGTGAAGAAACCATGCTGGCTTTGCTGGAATCGTTGACCAATCCGCCCGAATCCTACGTACGTGTCAACACGATGCGTACCACCGACGAAGCGTTTTCCGAACGGCTACGGCAAGTCGGCATTGCCTATACGGCGGTAACCGATCTGCCACATTGTTTGGCATTAAAATCGGCGTATTTGGGAAATAAACTTGAATCTGCGGATAAAAACTGCTATTATTATCAAGATAAGGCCTCGCAGTATGCATGCTTGGCGCTCGATGCGCAGCCCGATGATGCTGTTTTAGATGTGTGCGCAGCTCCCGGTGGTAAAAGTTTTACGGTGGCGCAGGCCATGCAAAACCGTGGCCGTATCGTCGCGTGTGATATTTATCCCAATAAATGCGAAACGGTGGAACGCCGTGCCTCTGAATTGGGACTTACGATCGTACAAACCGCGGTGCGCGATGCCGCACGGCCGTGTACGGCCGCCATGCGTGAAGCGTTTGACCGTGTGATTTGCGACGTGCCTTGCTCCGGACTCGGTGTTATGCGTCGTAAGCCGGAGATTCGCTTTAAATCACCGTCGGAATTTGATGAACTGCCCGCACTCCAGTATGCGATTTTGGAAAGCAGCGCGGCTTGTGTGAAAGCGGGCGGCGTGTTACAGTATTCCACCTGCACGTTGAATCCGGCGGAAAACGAACAGGTAGTTGCGCGTTTTTTGCGTGAGCATCCCGAATTCGAACCGCGTATTTTACCGCTTC
>JAZOQQ010000006.1:0-2025 GCA_045656165.1 Acutalibacteraceae bacterium | reverse complement strand
GTGCCGGGAATGAAGAAGAGGATGAAAACCAAGCGCGTGAGTTTTTTCTCGCTGTTGATGAAACGCAATTGGTCGATCTTTTTCGGATCAATGAACAACTCTACCAATCGCAAGCCCAATCGTTTGACCATTAGAAAAACCAGCGAGGATGCAATGGCAACACCTGCCATGCAGATCAGCGTACCTTCTATGGCACCGAAAGCATAGCCAATCCCAACCTCAACCAGTTCACCCGGGATGAGCGAGATAACGACTTGTAAGACTTGAATTCCCAGCGCGACGAAGCGACCGGTCCATCCGTATCCTTCAATAAACCTTTTAAACTCTTCGGGTGATCGGTCAAAAACGATGAATTGTTTGGTTAAAAACCAAGTCAACCAGCCAAACAACGCAATCACGATCCCCACCGATGTGAGTGCGATAATACGTTTGCGGCGCAGTTGCTTTCTATCGAGATGCGTGGACGAAACGTTTGACTCCATGATAACTCCTTTAAAATGGAACTGGTAATTTCAGTATACGACGTTTTTCGACGCTTTGCAAGAATAATAAAAAGGGGAGTGGCGGCGGATAAAAGACTTGCAGTAAAGATTAGAGTGTGATATACTACATTTATATATGGCTATTTTGAACAAAGGAAGTGTCACAATTATGCACGTCACTTTAATTGCCCATACACCGTTTCCGGAACATACCGTGGCTTCGGCGGCGCGTTTGTGCTATTCGCCCGCAACAATTGACGGTATTCGTGAGGGTTTAACCGAAGAAAAAACAGCTGCCTTTGTGGATATGCTGGCAGAGATTGGTCATGAAAGCCCAATTGAACACGCGACCTTTACATTTGGCATTGAGGGTGTTTCGCGCTCTTTACTGGCACAAATTACCCGTCACCGCATTGCGTCTTACAGTGTACAAAGTCAGCGCTATGTGGCGGAGAAACAGTTCGAATACGTCTTGCCGCCTGAGATCGCGGCTATTCCCGAAGCGGAAGCCATCTATCGGCAAGCGATGGATGAAGACCAGCGCCATTATGAAGAACTGACGGCGCTGCTCAAAGAAAAACATCTGCCCGCTTTTTTGGAAAGCGGAATGGATCCGAAAGCTGCAGAACGTGCTGCCGAGAAAAAGGCAATTGAAGATGCACGTTTTGTGTTACCGAATGCTTGTACTACAAAAATGATCGTGACGATGAATGCGCGCAGTTTAATCAATTTTTTCCATCATCGTTGCTGTAATCGCGCACAATGGGAAATTCGCGAATTGGCGGATCGTATGCTCGCCCTTTGCTTGCAAGCGGCGCCGCACTTATTTAAGAAAGCCGGTCCTCCGTGCGTTAGCGGTGCTTGTCCTGAAGGGAAAATGACCTGCGGCAAATTGCGCGAAATGCGCGAAAAATATCAAAAACTCGGAGAGGAGAATCGGTGATGAGCCGTTTAGTCGTGTTAGACGGATTGGATGGAAGCGGTAAGTCTACCCAACTGGTTCGCTTACAAGAGTATTTTGCCCAAAATAACATAGACTATCGACACATTAGTTTTCCGGATTACGAACAACCGTCGTCCACGCTTGTTAATATGTATCTGCGTGGTGAGTTTGGCACTTCGGCTGATGCCGTGAACGCCTATGCGGCATCGTCGTTTTACGCAGTAGACCGTTACGCCAGTTACAAGAAATTTTGGCAAGCGGATTACGAAGCGGACAGACTTATTTTGGCAGCACGCTATACGACGTCCAACGCCATTCATCAAATGGGAAAATTGCCGCGTGAGGAATGGGATGGCTATTTGACATGGTTGGAAGAGTATGAGTATGGCTTGTTAAAATTGCCGCGACCGGATCGTGTGATCTTTTTGGATATGCCGCTTGAGATCTCTCAAAAACTACTGTCTACTCGCTACGAAGGCGATGAAGCCAAAAAAGATATTCACGAACGCGATTTGGCATATCTGAAGACTTGTCGTGAAAGTGCGTTATATGCAGCCGAGAAAATGGGCTGGGATATTGTGACGTGTGGTGAAAACGGAG
>JAZOQQ010000005.1:0-2548 GCA_045656165.1 Acutalibacteraceae bacterium | reverse complement strand
CATTGCCGCCTTTAGCTCGCCGTTACCACCGCCAAGCTGTTCCTGAAGCAGTACGGCGTACTGCGGGTTCGGTCTTTCGTCCTCTACGGGATGGAATAACATTTTTTCGTGTTTAAACATAGAAAATTTAACCTCCGTTTATGGATTTAATACTATTATTTCCCATTATGCGAAGGCGTATACTGCTATATTCTTTTATCATCCGTCGCGGGATTGTCGATCAGCTCGCCGTCTTCAGTGAAACGTGAGCCGTGGCAGGGGCAGTCCCAGGTGTGTTCGGCTTTGTTGTATTTGAGGGCGCAACCGAGGTGTGGACATCGGGGCGCGGTGGGTGTAAGAAGTCCGATTGCAGACTCAAAAGCATTTACCGCAAGCTGTGGATGAAGAACCGTGCGTGAGGGGTCGAAAACGTCAGCATAAGGGTTGGGCTTTCCTTGAACGAGATCGCAGAGAATATCTGCGGCGACCATGGCGTTGGTCATGCCCCATTTGTTAAATCCCGTTGCAACGAAGACGTCGGGCGTGGGTTTTGAATATTGACCGATATAAGGGATATCATCAAGCGTCATACAATCCTGCGTCGCCCACTTGCCGACGATCTCGGCATTTTTGTAATACTTACGGGCAAAATCTTCAAGCTCCTGCCAACAACCGCCTTGCTTGCCAGTTCGGTGTCCGCCACCGCCGAGGAGCAGAAGATCGCCGTAACTTCGGAAGGACAGTCCCGTGTCCGATTCATCCACATACATTCCTTCTACTTTTTTAGCGTTTTTGAGTGCAAGAACGTAGGAACGATGCTGATAGAGTTTGAGATAGTACAAGCCATGTTTATTGAGCATCGGAAAATGAGTTGCAATAATCAGTTTTTTGTAGGTGATTTCACCGTGATTGGTGATTGCCTTGTGCGGCATCAGTTCCACGACTTTAGTATGCTCGTAGATTGGCAGATCTTTTGCAATTGTATAGAGAAATTTTAGAGGGTTAAACTGCGCTTGGTCTTTCACTCGCACCGCACCCGCGACCTTGAAGGGAAGTTCTTTTGCTTCCGAAAACTCTGCTTTCACACCGAGACGAATGAGGGCGGCAATATCCTTTTCGATCTTCTTGCGGTCATTTAATGAATAGACGTAGTTATCCAGCGTTTCGTAGTCGCAGTCAACGTTTTCACAAAGCTGGACGTATTCTTTGATTGCTTTGTTTTGTGCGTCAACGTAAAGGCGTGCTTTATCCTCTCCCAAGCGTTTGATCATTTTGTCGTAGATCACGCCGTGCTGCAGGGTGATCTTTGCCGTGGTGTTTTTTGTAATACCGCCGCATATTTCTGTCGCTTCTACGAGCATACAGTCCATACCCGCATTTTTGAGCTTGTAGGCGCATAAAATTCCCGCAATTCCACCGCCGATAATCAAAATGTCGGTGGCTTTCTTGCCCTTCAAAACGTCAAAATGCGCACGCCATGCAGTATCTTCCCAAATAGAATCCATACTCATCGCTTGCCATTGACAAGAGAATCTACGTAACGGTGCATCTCATCTCTGCTTTTTACAGCGTGTGTTCCCGCTATGACAGCCTGCTTTTGTTCCTCGCTGAGTCCCCCGAATTTCTGCATCGCTTCGGGATTCATCGCCAGCGCCATAGCAAAACCAACCGGCATTTCGTCTTTTGTCATCTTTTTTACCTCCGATTTGTAATATCAATATCATTTGCATTTTGTAAGCATTACATACCTGCCGGTTTCTCGTATATGTCACGTTGGCAATGCTAAAAATAAAAGGGATAACGGAGGTGAAGATATGAGCAATCGATTGGCAAAGGAAACGAGTCCATATTTGCTTCAACACAAGGATGTTTTTATTTCTTATACATTTTATCTCTCCTGTTCCTTGTGGTCTTTTGTTTGGCTATAATCGTCTACAAATACAATGCTTGCCAAAAATGGCGGAGAACGTTCTGCGTTCTCCGCCATTTTTTTGTATTCTTATTTACATTGTAAAAACCGAGCTTATTTTTCAACAATATCCGCGCAAGCGTCGAATTTGTTTTCGAAGGTGTAACCGAGAGTGTTTATATTTCCTTCAAAGACTATGTCGCGGCAGTTGCGCAAATCAAGCGGGCAAGCCGAAACAAACTCGTTTCCGATAAGCTTGATGCCCGAATGATAGTAGGGCGATTCGGCGCAAACGTCAAACTCGGGTCGCGACTCAACAAAAGCGTTTGCGTCGGTGAACTTGCAGTTTGTGATGGTAAGGTCATTTACGGGACTGCCCTCATACCAATAATTCTTATCACCGGGGAGAAGAATTTTCAGCGAGCACTCGCATTCCTCCATAAGTATCTTTCCACGAGTTTGCAAGCGCAGGTGCGTTCTTGCTTTTCCGAAACGTGTATTCTTGATGTGGAGATTCGGTTGTGCGGAGAGGTTTTCGATGGTGTCGCCCTGGATGAGTGCAGACGCGTCGCCGTCAACCGTAATATCAGCGGTGAAGTCGCCCGTTACCTCTATTCCTTTAACCGAATATCTTTCTTTTTCAAGTGTTGTGCCGCCGCA
>JAZOQQ010000004.1:0-12673 GCA_045656165.1 Acutalibacteraceae bacterium | reverse complement strand
GCCAATGCCATTTCATGTAGAGCGCGGACCAGCCAAGAAGATTCTTTACGGCGGGCGGCACCGGCCAACGGTTGTACCGGCAGCTGTCCACAAGGGATTTGAGGACGGTAAAGGCGTTCGGATTGTCCAATGCCGAAAACTCCGAATCGCTCCTGAAAGCTTTCACTATCGCTTTCGGGTCGTCGGGAAGCGGGTCGGGAAGCTGCGCGAACACGCGCCTTACCATAGCGATGTGCTTGGCAAGAATCACATCTTTCACGGGATTGAGGCACTCCGCAAGTTCCTCGCTCGCGTATACGGTGTCGTACACGAAGTTTTCTGTTCCGGCGACGGGAACCATCCCGAAGCGCAGCGATTTCCGCACATTATAGCGTACCACCACCACTATACTGCGGTACGATCGGTTGAAAATCACGCCAATTCGGAAAAACACGCATATGTGTTACGCCATGCTCGGATAAAACTTGTAAATCTTTTTCAATGCTTTTTAGATCAAAGTCACGCCACATGTCGGTACCGGCATTAGACGCCCAGTAGTTACATCCCAATATAAAATCCATAATTCTCACCTCACGAATATCTTACAATAACAAATCTGTAAATCCAATACGCGTTTTGATTATTTATAAAATATGACTCAATATATCAAAAATAACCTCAATCATTTAGTTTTTAAATATAAAATATGATCCCTTTTACTTGCCAAACGCGTAAAAGCGTGTTACAATGCAAAAAATAGAGGAGGGAAGAGTATGCCGCTTTTTTCAGAACAATTTACGTTCAATAAGCTGATAAATGTTGTACGCTATGCCCCTCGTACAGCAAAGCAGTATACCTATCCCGGTACATTGCCGACGTACGAATTGATGTATTATCAATCCGGCGATGCTACCGTATATTTCCAAGGGCGACATTACCACATGACTGCCGGATGCATTCTATATTTACCAAAAGGAATTCCTGACAACGCGTACAGCGTATCCGTAAAAGAGGATTTTACATTGTATAATCTGTATTTTGACAGCGACTACGCTTTGCCGAATGAACCCATCTTCATCACTTCTGCTGCCACCAATATTGGTGCCCTCTACGAAAAACTGTTCCATATCTGGATCGGCAAACGAAACGGATACTACCTGTCCGCTATGCAACAAGCGTATGCCATTGCAGAATCCGTATACCGTTCTCAAACGACATATACACCACGCTCAAAATTGATGAAAATTGCGAAATCAGAAGAATATTTGGCCGAACATTACAACGATTTGCATTTTGACTATACTGCATTGGCGGCAGCGTCAGGGTTATCCTATTCGTATTTTAAAAAACTGTTTATTGAGCGTTACGGTTGCTCACCCGTTAAACGTGTGCAAACACTTAAAGTTTATCGTGCCTGCGAATTGTTACAGACCGGTCAGTTTCGTGTGTCTGACGTGGCAAAACTGTGCGGCTTTGAAAACGCCTATTATTTCTCTACCGTTTTCAAAAAACAAACCGGCCTTTCCCCAAAACATTATCAAACCGAATGGAGAACGGGAAACAAAGATTATATCCGTTATCCGTTACTGTTGCGCCCCGTTTTAAAAAGCTATCTTTGGGGCGGCCAACGCTTAAAGACTGATTTCCGCTTTCAAACGGATGCGACCAACGTTGCGGAAGGATGGTTGTTGGCTTGCCACCGTGATGGTACCAATATTGTGGAGAATGGTGTTTATGCCGGTGAATCGTTGCAGGATGTGTTATCCCATTGGGGATATACTGAGCCGCTTCCCGTCTTAATTAAGTTAATTGATGCGGCTGACAAATTATCCGTTCAAGTACATCCCGACGATGAATACGCCAATAAGCATGAAAATGATAACGGTAAAACGGAAATGTGGTACGTAGTCGATTGCGAAGAAAATGCAGAATTGATCTACGGTTTTAAACATGAATTAACACAAGAAGAGTTCCGCGAACGTATTGTCACGAATACCTTGGATGCGGCCTTACACCACGTTCCCGTTCAAAAAGGTGACGTCTTTTATATTGAAGCCGGAACGCTGCACGCAATCGGCGCCGGCATTTTGATCGCCGAAGTACAGCAAAATTCAAATACGACCTATCGCGTATCGGATTATGGTCGGTTAGATGCTAACGGTCAGCCGCGTGAACTGCACATCGAAAAAGCAATAGAGGTGACTAACACGGTACCCTCTACCATTCCTTTCGGTGCTATAGGGGAAACGGAAACAACGTCTTACGGCACCAAGCGTCCTTTGGCAACATCACGGTATTTTCAAACCGAACTGTTCACCTTAAACGGAAATATGCAATTAAAACCGAATGGTAAATGGTTATCCGCCATTCTCTTATCGGGCAGTGTGCAGGCCGTCTCTTCTTTTGAATCAATTACCTTGCAAAAAGGGGATTCGCTTTTTTTACCGGAAGGATGCGAATTATCGCTGACAGGTATCGGCGAAATATTGGTAACTACTTAACTCAAACGTAAAAAATGCTATGAGGATTTCCTCATAGCATTTTTTTGATGACCTTGTTGATTTGTTATTGCCGACGTAAACAGACTACCGTTTCAATGTGTGCGGTATGTGGAAACATATCCACCGGTTGTATCTGTTGAACAGTGTATCCGTTTTGAGTCAGGAAACGCAAATCACGCGCTTGCGTTTCAGGATTGCAGGAGATATAGACGACTTTTTTAGGTTGTAATGTAATCAGCGACTGCAAAAACGGCATATCGCTTCCGGCACGCGGCGGATCCATGAACACCACGTCGATCGGTTGGCCTTCTTTAGCGAGGTCTACCATATATTTTCCGGCATCCGCTTCAATAAAGTGTGCATTGGTAATGCCGTTTCGCCTGGCGTTGACACGTGCGTCCTTGACAGCATCGCCGTTAACTTCCACACCAACCACTTGTCCGGCAGAGCGCGCGGCGATCAATCCGATCGTGCCGATACCGCAATAGGCATCCAACACATTTTCTTGACCGGTCAATTCTGCCAGTTCAATGGCCTTGCTGTACAGCATTTCGGTCTGTGTCGGGTTTATTTGATAAAAGGAACGGGGAGAAATACGAAAAACACAGCTACAAAGTGTATCTTCGATATAGCCCTTACCGTACAACACTTCCTCACGTTCACCAAGAACCATACTGGTTTTTTTAGAATTAATGTTCAACACAACCGTTGTAATTTCCGGGTGTTTCTGTAACAACGCCTTCACAAATTGCTTTTTCAGAGAAAAGATCGGATGTGCCGCTACCAAAACCACCATGACTTCTCCGCTTGCAAAACCGCGACGAACAAGCACGTGACGTAAAAAGCCCTTACGACTGTCTTCTTGATAAGGCAACATCTGAAAATCCGGCAACATACGACGAATCGTAACAACAATACGATCGGCGGTACTGTCTTCAATTTGACAGGAATCAACTTTCACGATACGATGTGAGCTGGATTGGTAAACGCCGGATAAAATCTCACGGTTACGTGTCAAAGCAAATGCCGCTTGAACCTTATTGCGATAATGATAAGGTTCCTGCATGCCGATAATCGGCAAAACACGGTGATAGCGGCCGAGTAACGCCGTGACCTTACGTTGTTTATAGTTTAACTGTTCGGCGTACGGCATATGTTGTAATTGGCAACCACCGCATTTTTTGGCCAACGGACAAGGGGCGTACGGCATACGGTTAACCCTCCAAATAATAGGTAGCTTCCATGTCGGCAACCGACAAAGCAAAGGAAAGCGGATACATTGAAAATGCCGCACCAACGTTGCGGGCATCTTCTGTTCCGGAAAAACCCATGTGATAACGAATGGCGAACGCTTCTTCACGCGTCAGCCGCATGTAGCCCGACAAAATATACACCGATTTTTCACCGTGACCATAGGGGAGCTTATCATCGATTTCATAAGTTGGAACCTTTTGCCAAACGCCGTTTTCGTCCTTAACGTTACGCGTACCGGCTTTGTAAAAATTGATTTTGCATACATCGTGCAAAAGTGCCACGATCGCAATACTTTCTTCACTGTAATCCAAACCGTACACTTGTTTGACACGTTCACGATCTAAATAGTGGTGCAAACAATCATACACGTTTAAACTGTGTTCCACAAGTCCGCCCTCGTACGAGCCGTGAAAACGTGTACTGGCGGGAGCGGTGAAGAAATCGCTGGATTTGGAAAGTAAATACTCTAAAAATTTATCTGCACCCTCACGCGTAATATGTTGTTTGTAAATCTCAATAAATCGCTCTTTCGGACTCATAACTAACTCCTCCAAGACATAATTATTAACTCTTAAAAACAGTATAGAGTATTTTATACAAAATTTCAATATTTGTGATGACAAACGGCGAGAAATGTTGTACAATGGTCGAAGAAAAGGAGCATGATAACCATGAAGTCATTTTTTAAACGATTTTTAATCTCCATAAAAGGGTTTATCATCGGTTCTTCCATGGCGGTTCCGGGCGTTAGCGGCGGCACCATGGCCATTGTACTCGGTATCTACGACCGTTTATTGGCTGCCATCAGCGGCATTCGAAAAAACTTTAAGGAAAACGCGTGGTTTCTGATTCGATTCGGTTTGGGTTCCGGCATTGGTCTGGTTCTGTTTTATGAATTGATCGGTCGTATGCTGGAAATCTTTCCAATTCCGGTTTCCGCCTTGTTCTTTGGTGCCGTTATCGGTGGATTGCCCACCTTATTCAGCAAGATCAAACCGCAAAAATTAACAGCGGGATTTTGCGTTTCTTCCACACTTTGGGGCTTACTCGGTGTCGGTATCGTGTTAGGTGTGGCACACATTCTCGACATTCTTAAGTGGTTTGGCTTGATTGAACCGGACGTTACCTCGTTGGTTGCCACCAGCGGAACGGTATCTTTTACTAATGTTTTGCTGTGGATCGTAACGGGTTTGGTTATTTCCATTGCGCTTATTTTACCCGGTATCAGCACGTCGCATATGCTGATCATTTTGGGTATCACCAGTATTATGAATATGCCGTTACCCGCATTGATCGTTATTGGTTTGTCGCTCTTGTTCGGTATTTTTGCTATCACAAAACCGCTTGAGTGGGCCATGAACCGCTTTACTGCTCCCACATACAGCGTTATCATCGGTTTTGTTATCGGATCGTTGTGGGACATCTTCGCCGTGCATATTATTCCGGGTTTTTCGGCATTGACCACGTGGTGGCACTGGGCATTAACCCTTTTGGCTGCCGTGGTTTTGTTTGCCGGCGGTTTACTCGGTTTGCTTAAACTTTCGCAATTCTCGGAAGATTAACACAAAAGGGTGAGGATAAACCTCATCCTTTTCGCGTATACTAATCGGATGAAAGGTGTGCAGATAAACATGGGCTATTCCAACTTTTACAAGGCCATTTGCGGTAAAACGGTGGCAGTGTGCGGTATTGGTCGTAACAACACCCCTGTTATTTTTCAGTTGCTGAAGCACGGCGCACAAGTAATCGCCTGTGATAAACGTTCACGTGATGAACTTGGTGCCGTAGCCGAACAGTTGGAAACGGCGGGTGCTGTTTTGCAACTGGGGGAAACCTATTTAGATACGTTAAATGCCGACTTGATTCTTCGCACACCGGGCATGAAACCGTATTTACCGTCCTTTGAAAAAGCACGAATTGAAGGAAAAACCGTCACATCGGAAATGGAAATCTTTTTTGAATTGTGCCCTGCGCCTATCTATGCGGTGACCGGTTCCGATGGCAAAACAACAACCACCACCATCATAGCCGGATTGTTGGAAGCGGCAGGAAAAACTGTTCACTTGGGTGGCAACATCGGCCGCGCTTTGTTACCTATCATTGAATCGGTTGAGTGCTCACACACGGCCGTTGTTGAATTGTCAAGTTTTCAGCTGACACGTATGACCCAAAGTCCGCATGTGGCGGTTGTTACCAATGTCGCCCCTAACCATTTAGACTGGCACACGGATATGCAAGAATATATCGATGCAAAACGCAATTTGGTTCAGCATCAAAAGCCGGATGACCGTTCTGTTTTAAACGCCGACAACGAAACGACCTTCGCCTTTGCGGATTCATGTCGGGGCGATGTGTGGTTTTTTTCGCGCCTGCGCCGCGTGCCAAAAGGCACCTTTTTGGGTGAAGACGGTATCTTATACGGCACGGACGGTATTACCACTCAGCCGATTCTGTCAGCTGATGAGATCCGTATTCCCGGCGTGCACAACATTGAGAATTTTTTAGCTGCTTTTGCGGCTGTTTGGGGTGTTGTGCCCATTTCGGTGATGGCTGACTTTGCGCGTACCTTCAAAGGGGTGGAACACCGCTCAGAATTAGTACGTGAATTACAAGGGGTACGTTGGTACAACGATTCTATCGGAAGCAGCCCATCACGCACCATGGCAGGTTTAAAAGCCTTTGATCGCAAGGTGATTTTGATCGCAGGCGGTTACGATAAACATATTCCGTATGATCCGTTAGGTCCCGTAGCGGCCGATACCGTAAAACATGCCGTTTTACTGGGTGCTACCGCATCGGCGATAGAAACGGCAATTCGAGCGGTTTCAGAATTACCCATCACACGTGTTTCCAACATGGAAGAAGCCGTAAAAACGGCCCAAAAACTGGCCTCGGAAGGGGATATCGTGTTTATGTCACCTGCCAGTGCAAGTTTTGATATGTATACAAACTTTGAAGAACGTGGTAACCATTTCAAGCAATTGGTCAACGCTTTATGAGAGGGAAGACGTATGGAACTTAAAAATATGTTGCGTGGTTTGTGTATGGCAAATGGCGTAAACGGCTATTACGAAGCTGCGGAAGTCGTAAAAGAACTGTTATCAGCATACACGGATGAGCTATACAGTGACGCCTTGGGCAACGTCTGGGGTGTATTGCGATCAGCGCGTGAAAACGCTCCCACGCTGTTGTTGGAAGCCCATATTGATGAGGTTGGCTTTACGGTTACCAAATCAACGGAAGACGGCTTTTTACGCGTGGCAGAGTGTGGTGGTGTTGATAACCGCGCCCTTTCTACCGCATCAGTCACGGTACTTTCCGATCCGATTTGCCACGGCGTATTTACAGCGGTTCCGCCGCACTTGAGCAAAGAGGGGGATCCGCTCCCGGATTTAGCAGATCGGGTTATTGATATTGGTCGAAACCAAAAATGTGCTGTTCCCATTGGTACGCGTGTTGCGTATAAGGCGCATTTTGAAGAGTTATTAAACAATCGAGTTTGTTCCAAGGCCCTGGATAACCGCGCAGGCGTTGCGTCGGTTTTGTGGGCTTTAGAACTGTTAAAAAACCGCGATCTGCCGGTAACGGTTGTTGTTGCTTTCTGTACACAGGAGGAGCTTGGCTTGCGTGGTGCCAAAACCGTCGCCTTCTCCACCAAACCGGATGCCGCCGTTGTAGTTGACGTCAGTTTTGCTGCCACTCCCGACTCGGATAAGCATGCTTGCGGCGAACTGGGAAAAGGCGCCATGCTTGGGATATCACCGATTTTAGATGAAAATATGACAAACCAATTACGCCAATTGGCAATGGATGAAACAATTCCTTTTACACACGAAGTAATGGGAAGCATGACCGGTACACACGCGGACGTTATTACCGTTACCGGCGAAGGCATACCAACCGCCTTGCTTTCTGTGCCGCTACGCTATATGCACACGCCCAATGAAGTAGTGTGTTTGTGCGATCTGGAAGCCGTTGCTCGTTTGATTGCCGCGTACGTTTGTCAAGGGGAGGTGCCGCATCATGTATCATAACATGCGTGATTTATGTGCGCTTGACGGCATTAGCGGCCGAGAAAGCGCAGTGCGCGATTATATTTTAAATGCCTTAAAATCTTCGCCTTGCGTTCACAATATTCACGTTGACCGTATGGGGAACTGCATAGTATCCCTCAAAGGTAAAAAGCCGGCGGTTACAACGGTTGCTTTTGTAGCACACATGGATGAAGTTGGCGGCATCGTAACCGGTATTACCGACGAGGGCTTTGTTCGTTTTGCTAATGTGGGTGGCATCAATGCCGATGCCTTATTTTCTAAAGTGGTGTGGATAAATGGTCACGCCGGCGTGATTGGTGCCAAAGCTGTTCACCAATGCAAAGGGGATGAAAAGAAAACGATCCCCGGTACACTTTTGATTGACATCGGTGCAGACTCGGCCGAACAAGCACGCCAAATTGTACGTGAAGGCGATGCTGTGATTTTCACACCTAATTTTATGGACATGACCGATACCACATTTTGTTCAAAAGCATTGGACGATCGCGCCGGTTGCGCGATTTTACTGGAATTGGCTCAAACCACGCCCGAGTACGACGTTACGTTGATTTTCACCGTACAAGAAGAAGTCGGCACGCGTGGCGCTCTAACTGCTTCTTTCGCTGTTCAACCCGAAATTGCTGTTATCTTGGACGTTACCACGGCGCAAGACATATACGGTGTTCCGGTGGATAAACAAGTAACCTATTTTGGCGGCGGTCCCGCGGTTTCTTTTATGGATCGCAGTACCATGTATGACACGGAACTTTACAAAGACATCCGTGCATTTGCCTATAAGAACGGTATTCCCACGCAAACCAAAACCACCGTTGCCGGCGGCAACGATTCACGTTCCTTCCAAACCACCGGTATCGGTGCACGTGTAGCGGCCATTTCCTTGCCGTGCCGCTATATTCATTCCTCTGCAAGCGTTTTGGACCGTGAAGATGTGGATAATACTTACCGTTTGTTACATTTACTCCGTGATCATTTGCCGTCGGGAGAAAGACTGGTATGATAACACTCGTTACCGATCAAGTCCCATCCTTTTTGAATGGTAACGATCCGGTTTCAGGACGCCTGCTTGCGTGGTGGGAGGCCTATCGAAACACAGATATTGCTCGATTTTATAAAACCGAGCATAACGGTGGCATTGCCATTATGGATTCCCAATCCGTCGTTTGTGCACCCGCAGAAGATACGGAAGAAATTCGTGCATTTTTCACCATGCAACCTACTGTTGATACCGTGTATTCAACCATACCGAACGTTATTGACGGCGAAATTACGGTGTTTACGGCAATGCAAGCCGATTTTACGGCAGATAAAAAGATGTTGTCTGCCGTTCCGTTAACATCTTTATATGACTTTTTAAACACCTATTTTGGTCAAATGCCACCGTTTGAACCGTGGTATTTAGACGTATCATATCGCACGCGTCACGGTTTGTGCCGCCATACAGCCGTACAAATAGGGGAGAGCATTGCATCCTCAGCCATGACGGTAGCCGAGTGGTCGAACGGTGCCTTGATCGGCGGAGTTGCAACCGCCACAGAACATCGGCGAAAAGGTCTGGCGGGCCAGTGTGTAACCGCCTTGGTCGGTTCGTTACAATCTATGCAGAAAACCGTTTGGATCTGTCCGTATAACGAAACAGCGCATCGTTTATACCGCGAATTAGGATTTGTGGATAGCGGTACCGTAACGGTCATAGAAAGGAAAGTCTAACACGTATGAGTAACCCTTTTTTCAAGTTGGATCCGCGTTTGCAAACGCTGGCGGATCATGCCTTAAACGCCGTAACGGAGGCCTTCAAACAAATTGATGCCGTTACCGAGTATAATCAACAAAAAGTGCTATCGGCATTTATTCGCCATCGTGTGAGTGAAAGCCACTTTACAGCAACCACCGGTTATGGATACGGCGACCGCGGGCGCGATACTTTAGAAGAAGTTTTTGCAGACGTAATGGGTGCAGAGGACGCGTTGGTTCGTCACAGTATTCTATGCGGCACTCACGCTATTACGTTGGCCTTGTTTGGCGTTTTACGCCCCGGTGATGTTTTACTGGCGGCCACAGGTAAACCGTATGATACCTTACTTGGCGTCATTGGTGCTGATAAGGAATCGGACGGTTCGCTGGCTGAATACGGCGTCGGTTATCGCGAGGTACCTCTCAAAAACGGGCACCCCGATTTGAACGGTATCGTGGAAGCGTTGCGTGCTGAACCCGCCGTTCGCGTAGTACATATTCAGCGGTCACGCGGTTATGACCTTCGACCGTCGTTGAGTGTGGCTGCGATCGGCGAGATCGTACAAGCCGTTCGTTCGGTACGCGAAGATGCCGTTGTATTTGTGGATAATTGCTACGGTGAATTTGTCGAAACGATCGAACCGACAGCAGTCGGTGTGGATTTAATGGCCGGTTCTCTTATTAAGAATCCGGGTGGAGGAATTGCCGAAAACGGCGGATACATTTGCGGTCGTCGTGATTTGGTTGAAAAATGTTCTTATCGTATGACAACACCCGGCTTAGGGCGTGAGGTTGGTGCCTCATTAGGGCATAACCGTACGCTGTATATGGGCTTGTTCCATGCACCGCACGTGGTTGGTGAAGCGTTAAAAACCGCCACCTTTGCGGCGGCGTTGTTTGAACAGTTCGGTTATTATTGTACGCCGTCCGCCAACGAGGTGCGCGCCGATATTATACAAGCCATCTGCCTCAACAATGCAGAATCACTAATCGCCTTTTGTCGCGGTATACAGAGCGGCGCCCCGGTCGATGCGTTTGTAGTTCCGGAACCATGGGACATGCCCGGCTACGATAATCAAGTTATTATGGCGGCGGGTGCGTTCACACTTGGTTCTTCCATTGAACTCTCCGCCGACGCACCGTTGCGCGATCCGTTTGCAGTCTATATGCAGGGAGGCCTCAATTTCCATTCAGGCAAAATGGGTATTTTACTTGCTGCTCAAAGTATGTTGGATAACGGCGTTTTAACGCTGTAAAAAAAGACGTGATGAATTTTCATCACGTCTTTTTTTGGTATAAACCCTGCGCAAATCCCATATAGTGTACAAAACACGGATATGGGGTGAGGGTATGAAAGGTGCCGTTGAAGAACGAGCCGTTGAATTGGGAGAATATATTTTAGAAAATAAAACGACCGTGCGTGCGGCTGCCAAAAAATTTCACATTTCCAAATCAACCGTACATAAGGATGTTTCCGACAGATTACAAGCGGTCAACCCACAACTTTATGGGGAAGTACGCCGTATTTTGGAGATTAATAAAGCGCAACGTCATATTCGCGGTGGGATTGCAACACGTGAAAAATATAAGCACGAAGAGTGAAATGAAAAAAACTCGGAACAATCTGTTCCGAGTTTTTTATTTTTCATAAATAGCAACACCCATTTGGCCATCTACTTCGGGCACAAATACCGCTACCACTTCTTTGCGAGATGTAGGGAGGTTCTTTCCCACAAAATCGCCGCGAATGGGTAATTCACGATGACCGCGGTCAATCAAAACTGCTAACTGGATTCGCTCAGGTCGTTCATATTTCATGACCGCATCCAGCGCGGCGCGAACTGTGCGACCTGTATAGATCACATCATCTACCAGAATAACGGTTTTGTCTTTTATGGAAAACTCAATTTTAGTACCGTTAACAATCGGATCGATCGGCAACCCATCCAAATCGTCTCGATATAGCGTAATGTCCAATGAACCCACTTCAACGGGAATATCGGAAAAGGAGCGAATATTTTCGGCGAGTTGCTTCGCCAACGGTACACCGCGCCGTTGAATACCCAATAAACAAAGCGTATCGCAACCGGCGTTCTTTTCCACAATTTCGTGCGCCATACGTACTAAAGTGCGTTTAACGGCGCTTTCGTCCATGATGTGTGATTTTTCGGTCAACATCGTTTAGCCCTCGTTTGTTTCTTCCTCGTCAATAATCGCTACAGCAGGCAAAGTAACAATACGCGCACCGGTATCATTGGGAACGGTGTCAAACGTCATTTGACCACCACACACCGAGCAGGAGGGACGCAGATCTTCGTCGGCGGCGCGGATGGGTAACGCCACACCGCGTTGGCTGGCGATACAAGCACGCTGATGACCGGACAAGACTTCACCGTGACCGCATTCACACAGCGCAATGGTGATCGGGCGCATTTGCTCTTTTTTGGTACGCATGGTCTTATACAGTTTAGGGCAATACAACAGGTCGTTCGTGGACAGTTTGGTGCTGCCGGAAATAGCAAAGTCATCCACCACATTCAACGAACATTTGCCGGTGCGCAAAAAATAGCACGTATTTTTATTCAGTTTGATGGTTAAATCAACCATACCTTTCGGTCTACTACTCATGGTATACACCTCAATTCAACGTTCAGTATACCATAACTTTTTATATTTTCCTATCTTTTTTCAAAAAATTTTTTCAAAAAGTTCCTCATACTGTTATTTTATGCGTTAATTGACAGAAACGACCGTATTTCCCAACCATAAAATTGTGTTTAAGTGGAACAGTAATAACGGTAAACGCAATGAAACAGAGGAATTGTGATGAAAACAGCGATTCGCGTGATATGTGCCGGAGTTGCCCTTTTGATTTGCGGCATCCTTGGTATTATTTTATTTTGGATGTTTCAATTACCGGATTCTTTTCAAGTCGAAGAAGGTACTACTTTATTTGTTAATCAAAATATTCGTTCTTCTCTCAAACATCAAACAGATTGTGCGGTATCATCGGCCATGGAAGCAGATGTCGGCGATTCTTATCCCGTTACTTTGCGCTGGCTCGGCGTGTTTCCTATAAAAGATGTAACGGTTTCAGTAGTTGAAAAAGACGCTGTTGTATTAGGCGGCATACCGTTTGGCATTAAACTCTAT
>JAZOQQ010000003.1:0-2000 GCA_045656165.1 Acutalibacteraceae bacterium | reverse complement strand
AAAAAATGGAAGGTTAATGAAACATCTGCCCTCGGTTTGGTATCCACGCTGGCTACCAATGCGACAACCTTTGAAATGATGAATGACATGGACAGTAAGGGTGTCGTACTGAACGCCGCGTTTGCCGTATCGGCTGCGTTTACGTTTGGCGGGCATTTGGCATTCACGTTAGCGTTTAACAGCGCCTATATCGTGCCGGTGATGATCGGTAAAGTGATCTCCGGCGTGGCATCGGTCGTACTGGTACTGCTTGTCTACCAACGCAAAGAAAAGAAAAGAAGCCCTGACGGGGCTTCTTCTTGAGGGTCGACTGAGATAACCGCCCCAAAGCGGCTTCCCACTTTTATTGTATGCCGATTTTGCGGCGGCGTGATAAGCTGCATTTTGTGATTTTCTGTGAGAAAGCGTTGACTTTATCGGAAATTTGTGTTACTATCTAAACGAAGAATTTTTGTGGAGGTTACAAATATGGAACACATCAAAACCATCGAAACGCGCAATTTGTGCGAGAGCGCTAAAAAAGGCGGCTGCGGTGAATGCCAGACTTCTTGCCAGTCGGCTTGCAAAACCAGTTGTGGTATTGCGAATCAGCAGTGCGAAGGCGCCAAAGAAAGCAAATAACAAAACTCAAAACTGCCGCCGATTCCGGCGGCAGTTTTTCTTAGGATACGGTAAGGAGAGTCAACATGATTCATCAATATAAACTTGGCGGTTATCATATCGTGTTGGACGTTTGTTCAGGTTCCGTACATGCGGTGGACGAAATAGCATACGATATTATCGCTATGTTTGAAGAGCATTCCCGCGAGGAGATCTTGAAGGAGTTAGCGGATAAGTATCCCGATGCAACGGCATCGGATTTGTCTGAATGTTACGATCAGGTCGTGCAACTTCGCGATGCGGGTAAACTGTTCACGCAGGATACCTTTGAACCGATGGCCGGAAAACTCAAAGAGAAAACAGCGGGTGTTGTCAAAGCGTTGTGCCTGCATATCGCCCATACCTGTAACCTCAATTGCTCGTACTGTTTTGCCAGCCAAGGTAAATACCACGGTGAGCGCGCGCTCATGAGTTTTGAAGTGGGTAAACAAGCGCTGGATTTCTTAGTGGCAAATTCGGGAACACGGCGCAATTTAGAGGTCGATTTTTTCGGCGGCGAGCCGTTGATGAATTTCCAAGTTGTCAAAGATTTGGTTGCTTATGCACGTCGAATTGAAAAGGAACACAATAAGAATTTTCGTTTTACTCTCACAACCAACGGCGTTTTGGTGGATGACGATGTGATTGATTTCGCAAACCGTGAATGCAGTAACGTCGTGCTGAGTTTGGATGGCCGCAAAGAGGTTCATGACCGCTTTCGTGTGGATTACGCAGGACGCGGCAGTTATGACACCATTGTACCGAAATTCCAAAAATTTGTGGAAGCGCGCGGTGGTAAAAACTATTACATGCGCGGAACCTTTACTCACGCCAATCCCGATTTCCTCAACGATATTCAAGCCATGTTGGATTTGGGCTTCCGCGAGCTGAGCATGGAGCCGGTCGTTTGTGCCGCGGGTGATCCGTCGGAGTTGACGGCTGACGATATGCCGATCGTCATGGAGCAGTATGAAAAGTTAGCACAATTGATGTTGCAACAGGAACGTCAAGGTACACCGTTTACTTTCTATCACTACATGATTGACCTTACCGGCGGCCCATGCATTTACAAACGTATTTCCGGTTGCGGAAGCGGAACCGAATATATGGCGGTCACGCCGCAGGGCGATTTGTATCCGTGCCATCAGTTTGTCGGTGAAGAACGCTTCAAACTGGGTACGATATGGGACGGCATCACGAACCGTGAAATCCAAAACGAATTCGCGGCTTGTAACGTGTATGCACATCCGGAATGCCGTGATTGCTGGGCTCGTTTGTATTGTTCGGGCGGTTGCGCCGCCAACGCTTACCACGCCACCGGATCGGTCACCGGTATTTATGAATACGGTTGCCATTTATTC
>JAZOQQ010000002.1:0-7027 GCA_045656165.1 Acutalibacteraceae bacterium | reverse complement strand
TGTTGTTCTCCCACCGAGGTCAGTACACCGTATGTGGGGGAAACCAAATCGCAGATTTCGCGAATGTCGCCAACGTTCTTAGCGCCCATCTCAGCAATAAAGATTTGATGTGACGGACGCAATCGTTCGCGAATGGTACGTACAACACCCAGCGTCGTGTTAAAACTTTCGGGCGTCATCAGTACGTTGTAACGTACCGACAACAGGGCCTGTAAGAAGTTCTTGGTGCTGGTCTTACCGTAACTACCGGTAATACCGATCACGGTCAAGCGATGATGTTCACGCAGCAACCGCTTGGCATCACGTACGTAGTGGTTATTGATGGCCTTTTCGATCGGTAGATTTACGTAGTTTGCCAAGCCGACCCATACGAACGGTACCAAGGTGAAGACGCACGCAATACCGACTGCACGGTAATAGGATAAGAAGTAACAACCGCACAGTACGCCGATACCGATGATCAACTCGGTCACGAACAAACGCTTGACGCGGGCGGTAACGACCAACGGTTTTTTTGCTTTTTGCGGAATGTTTAACAATGCTGTCAGCAGTAAGATGACGGTCGCGGTGACTTTGCCGTATACTTCCGGCAAGAACATGGCCGGAATCAATAAGGCGGGTAGGATAGTGCGAATACGTACCACGCGGTCACCGTTATCAGTACACCATTTGCGATAGCGCTCCGGTCGATAGGAATTCAATTGCAGCATATGCGTGTAGTATACCGCCTGAACCGCATACGCGGCAAACGCACAAATCAGCATCGCAAGCTTGATAAAATCCATTCTCATTCTCCTTGTAAAAAGGCGTCTAACACGCGGCGACATTTCCCGAAACTTTCCGCAAACGCAAAGTGACCACCGTCCAGAACTACCAAACCGGCATCGGGAATATGCTGTTCCATGATCTTGGCATCGCGAAGCGGTGTTGCGGTGTCATCTTTACCCCACAAGAGCAGCGTGGGGACATGAATGCGCGAGAGAAGAGGGGTGACATCGGTTTTCAGCGCTATCACCATGCTTTGCCGCATGACGGGGCTGGCTTGCTTGTAATCCGCCGAGCCGAATTTTGCTTGCGCCTTTTCCACCGCATTCGGAAAGAGGGAGCGAATGCCCGGCAAACGGGCAAGGCGTTTAATACATTTAAAAGTATAGACGCGCACGTAATACGATAAGGAATGCTTAGCGGGAATGCCGGCGGCATCTATCAAAATGGCTTTGGTGAAAGATAACGGACAATTCTCGCGTGAGAGCAGTTCAATCAGTACGCGTCCGCCGTTAGAATGTCCCACACCGATCACTTCCGTGATGCCGAGCGCTTTGGTAAAAGCCAGTACAAAATCGGCGAAATCAGCAGGCGTGTAAGGACGATCAGGTTCTTCGGATCCACCAAAGCCGGGTAAATCGGGTACGACCACGCGGCAATAGGCAGAGAGGTGGTTGGTGATCAGATGATAAACGCTGCCGTCGACGCCCCAACCATGAAGCAATAACACGGTTTTTGGTCCTGTTCCTTGGTCAATAAAACGTACGCGTTTTCCGTTGACGGTGATTTCCAAAGTTCCACCTCCTTGACATATATTAAAAACTATACCATATTCTATTAAAAAAATCAATGCCGCTTCAAAAAAGTATATGCATGAAAAAACTTTTTTATAAAAAGGGCTTGACCTATTGCAAAATGTGTGATAGACTATGTGTACCTCAAATGGGGTTTATTTTTTTGCGCCGTTTTTTAAAAACGGGCCCTACCCCTGAGGGAGGCTCAAAAACCTAAAGTTTAGGGAATTATTGGAGGTGCCGTTATGAGAGTTAAAGTGACCCTGGCTTGCACGGAGTGTAAGCAACGCAACTACAACACGATGAAAAACAAAAAGAACGATCCGGATCGCCTGGAAATGAACAAGTATTCCCGCTTCTGCCGCAAACACACTGTTCACAGAGAGACGAAGTAATCAACGGGAAGGAGAACCACACATGCTCTTTTGGGGATTTATTTTAGCGCTGGCCGGTTTCCTGGCCGCACTCGTGATCTTCCTCAGCAACTTGTCTGGTATCATTTCCGGTGTGGATGCTTTCGGTTTTGGTGGTTGGGTTTCTCGCTTCTTTTCGCTCGAATTTTTGAACGGTAAGAAGATCGCATTTTACATTGCGATCCTGCTGTTCATCATCGGTGTGATCTGCTTCTTTGTCGGTCGTATCCGTGCTAAGAAAACCGGCGAAAAAGATGCGAAAGCGGAAAAGGGCGTTAAGTTCTTCCGCGATCTCAAAGGCGAGTTCAAAAAGATCACCTGGCCGACCTTTTCGTCCGTTTTGCGCAACACCGGTGTTACACTGGCGCTTTGTGTCATTATGGGACTCATCATCTGCTTGATCGATTTAGGCCTGGGCGCTTTAATCGACCTGTTGCTGACGTTGGGTTAATAAGGAGGGGTATCCATGGCTGATGAAGCAAGATGGTATGTTGTGCATACCTATTCCGGCTATGAGAACAAGGTGGCCACGAACTTAGAAAAGATCGTGGAGAACCGTAAACTCCAAGACTGGATTCACGAGATTTCCATTCCGACCGAAACCGTTACCGAAATTAAAGACGGTGTTAAGAAGGAAGTGGAACGCAAGACCTTTCCGGGCTATGTGCTTGTCAAAATGGTGATGAGCGACGAATCGTGGTACGTTGTGCGTAATACGCGCGGTTGCACCGGCTTTGTCGGCCCGAATGGCAAACCCACCCCGCTTACCGAAGAGGAAGTGGCAGCGTTGGGTGTCGAAAAACACCAGATAGAGATCACCTACAAAGTTGGCGATATGGTCAACATTATTGACGGCCCGTTGGAGAACTTCTCCGGCCGTGTAGACGAGATCGATCTGGAGAAAAACAAAGTCCGCGTCACGGTGTCCATGTTTGGCAGAGAAACGCCTGTGGAACTGGATCTGGATCAAGCGGAAAGCATGGAATAATTGTTGTTCCATCATCACAAACGAGGGTACGGGCGCAACGCCCTTTCCTGTGCGTCGGACACTTTTCCGACTGTGGGAGGTATGAGTTGCCGTATGGCACGTAAACATGCCGCCTGACCACAATTTTTGGAGGTGCAAGAAAATGGCTCAAAAGATCAGCGGTTACATCAAACTGCAAATCCCGGCCGGTAAAGCAACGCCGGCACCCCCGGTTGGTCCCGCACTGGGTCAACACGGTGTCAACATTATGGCATTTACGAAGGAATTCAATGAGCGTACGAAGAATGACGTGGGTCTTATCATCCCCGTTATCATTACGGTTTATGCTGACCGTTCGTTTACGTTCATTACGAAAACCCCTCCGGCAGCTGTCTTAATTAAGAAGGCCTGCGGCATCGAAACCGCATCCGGCGTTCCGAACAAGAACAAGGTTGCCAAGATTACCAAGGAGCAGATCCAAAAGATCGCCGAAACCAAAATGCCCGACCTGAACGCCGCTTCCCTTGAAGCTGCCATGAGCATGGTAGCCGGTACGGCTCGCAGCATGGGCGTTGAAGTTGTCGACTGATTGTATGCTTCGGGTGGGAGGAACCACTGCAAATTCCGATTTACCACTCATGCCAACCGCGACGGGTATCTGTCGTGTGGATGGTAACTAACAGGGAGGAAATAAACCTTATGAAACATGGTAAGAAATACGTCGACAGCGCGAAGCTGATCGACCGTGCCGCTCAATACGATGTAGCGGAAGCTTTGGACCTTGCGGTTAAAACCGGCAAGGCGAAATTTGACGAGACTGTTGAAGTTCACGTCAAACTGGGCGTAGACAGCCGTCACGCCGATCAACAGGTTCGTGGCGCCGTTGTGTTGCCCCACGGTACCGGTAAAAACCTGCGCGTTCTCGTGTTCGCGAAGGAAGACAAACATCAAGCCGCGTTAGACGCCGGTGCCGATTTCGTCGGCGGCGACGATTTGGTCGCTAAGATCAACGGCGGTTGGATGGATTTTGACGTTGTAATCGCCAGCCCTGACATGATGGGCTTGGTCGGCCGTTTGGGTAAAGTGCTCGGCCCCCGTGGTTTGATGCCCAACCCGAAAGCCGGTACGGTTACCCCCGACGTTGCGAAAGCTGTTACCGAAGCGAAAGCCGGTAAGATCGAGTATCGTCTGGACAAAACCAACATTATTCACTGCCCGATCGGCAAGGTTTCTTTCGGCGTTGAAAAACTGCAGGAGAACTTCGATGCTCTCCTCGGTGCGATCGTTCGTGCGAAACCCGCCGCTGCGAAAGGCCAGTACATCCGCTCCTGCACGGTAGCGACTACGATGGGCCCCGGTGTGAAAATCAACCCTGCTAAAGTCGGCTAATAAAAAAAGCTTGCATTTTAGCAACATATCTGCTATACTGACTATTGCTGTTTTCCACAGACAGCGGGTGTGCCTTGTCAAAGGTGCTGAAAGTTGCCCGCCGAGGTAGACGGTAATGCAAAAACCTTTATGGTTGTCTTGTGTTATCACCACCCTTTCTGTGTAAACGGAAAGGGTGTTTTTCTTGGAAAAACGGCATGTTATTCATGGTCTGACAGGAGGTGAAATGAAAATATGCCGAGTGAAAAAGTTTTACTGCAAAAGCAAGAAATCGTGGCTGGCCTCACCGAAAAATTGAGCAACGCCAAAGCCGGTGTCATCGTTGACTATTCCGGTATCACGGTTGCGGAAGATACCGCTCTCCGTCGCAAATTGCGCGAAGCGGGTGTCGAGTACGCGGTTGTGAAAAACACGTTGTTGGGCCGTGCGGCTGAAAACGCCGGTTACGCCGATCTCAAAAATGTGTTGGAAGGTACCACTGCTCTTGCCACGTCCGATGCAGACGAATTGGCTGCTGCCAAAGTTCTGTGCGAGTATGCTGAGAAGCATGACAACTTCAAAGTGAAAGCCGGTTTCTTTGATGGCAAAGTCGTCGATGTCGCGACGGTTGAAGGTTTGGCCAAGGTTCCCCCGAAAGAGGTTCTGTTGTCGATGTTTATCGGCGGCCTCAACAACATGGTGGCCGGTTTGGCCCGCGCTCTTAACGCCGTTGCTGAAAAGCAGGGTGAAGGCGCTGCCGAGGCGTAAGATCGCCTTAGAATTCTAAAATTTATTTTCGAAATTAAACGGAGGTATTATCATGTCTGAAAAAATCACTGCCATGATCGAAGAGATCAAGGCTATGACCGTTCTCGAACTCAACGAGTTGGTCAAAGCTATCGAGGAAGAATTTGGTGTTTCCGCTGCTGCTCCTGTTGCCGTTATGGCCGGTGGCGCTGCTCCTGCCGCTGCTGCTGAGGAGAAATCCGAGTTTGACGTTATCCTGGCTGAAGTTGGCCCGAACAAGATCAACGTCATCAAAGTTGTTCGTGAGATCACCGGTCTCGGCCTGAAAGAGGCGAAAGACCTGGTTGACGGCGCTCCGAAAGCTGTTAAAGAAGCTGCCGGTAAAGAAGAAGCCGAAGAAATCCAGAAGAAACTGGAAGAAGCCGGCGCCAAAGTCGAACTCAAATAAGTTTGTTTTCGCTCAAAAAGCACCATCTGCGGATGGTGCTTTTTTCTTGCCTTTTTGCCTGCCAACACTTGCGTAATACGATGGATTGTGATACAATACCAAACGATTAGAGGTGTTGTTATGAAACGCAAGATCAGCGACGAAGCTTTGCGCGCGATTTATCTGGGTACCATGTGCGCCGTGGCCTATTTGGCGGTGTATTTGGTGCGCAATATTTTAAGCGCAGTTTCTCCGCAAATGTTAGAGCAAGCCGTGCTGAATAAGGATACGCTCGGCACGCTGTCTTCGTTGTTTTTTACCACATATGCGATCGGGCAGCTCATTAACGGCATTATCGGCGATAAACTTAAGGCGCGGTATATGTTGTGCGGTGGCTTGTTTCTCGCAGGCGTTTCGGGCGTACTGTATGCTGCTTTTGCCCAATACACTATGGGTGGCTACGTGGCTTACGCTTTCGTCGGCTTTTTCCTCTCCATGATTTATGGCCCCATGACGAAACTGGTCGCCGAAAACGTATCCCCGATCTACGTCCCGCGTTGTGGTCTCGGTTATACGTTTTCATCCTTGTTCGGTTCGCCACTTGCCGGTCTCACCGCCATGATGATGCCGTGGCGCATGGCCTTGTATATCAGCGCCGCCATCTTAATTGCGTTTGGTATTATCTGTTTTTGCCTGTTTTTATTTTTTGAGCATCGCGGTATCATCGTCTACCGTCACTATGAACGTCAAAAAGACGAGGGTGGCAGTATCGGCGTCCTTATCAAGCACAGCATCATCCGCTTTACCATTGTTTCTATTTTGACGGGTGTTGTGCGCACCGCCGTAGTCTTTTGGTTGCCGACATATTTGGCGGAATACCTTGGCTTCCGCCCTGAACAAGCCGCTTTACTCTTCACCGTTACCACACTTATTATTTCGTGCTCGGCTTTCTTGGCAATCTTTGTTTATGAACGTATCGGCCGTAAAATGGAAATTACCCTGATATTTGCTTTTGCGGCTTCCGCTATCTGCTTCCTGTTACTGTTTTTAGTCAAACAACAAGCGATCAACATTATCTTGATCACGTTGGCGGTACTCTTCGCCAACTGCGCCGCCTCTATTTTGTGGACGGTGTATTGTCCGAGTCTGCGCGACACGGGTATGGTTTCCAGTGCAACGGGCTTTTTGGATTTTGTCAGTTATATGTCGGCATCACTCGCTTCTACCTTGTTTGCCAATGCGGTAACCGCTATCGGTTGGGAAGGTCTGATCTTGGTATGGTTTGGCCTTATGACGATCGGTGTGCTTATTTCGATACCCTTCAAAACCAAAGGAGGACACACTCATGCTGAATGATTATTGGAAACACTTTAAAAGCGGCACTGACATTCGTGCCGTCGCCATGGACGGCGTAGAGGGCGAACCCTGTGAACTTACCGATGAAGTAGTGGAACGCATTATCGCGGGATTTGTGTGCTGGTTATCGGAAAAAGCGTGCAAACCTTGCACCGCACTTACTGTTTCTGTTGGTCGTGACAGCCGCTTG
>JAZOQQ010000001.1:0-6320 GCA_045656165.1 Acutalibacteraceae bacterium | reverse complement strand
GTTACAGTTGATTACGGTTTCGGTACTCGGCGATGGTAAGATTACGCGCATTCCTGTTGAATGCTTACAAACTTATTTACAAAAGGGGCTTTTGCCATGACCATCACGGTGAGCGGCAACAAGTTAATTGGTCGTACTGCGATCATTTCTTCCAAGTCGGTGGTTCATCGGTTGCTGATTTGTGCGGCTTTGTGTGACGGCCCGACCGTCATTCACGGTGTGGGTGTATCGCAGGATATTGCCGCAACCGTGGCGTGTTTACGCGCTTCGTTGGCGGATGTGGAGCAAAATGGCGACACCGTAACGGTGATACCGCGAAAAGACCGCTGCCTGACGGAGCCGCTGGATTGCGGCGAGAGCGGATCGACATTGCGTTTCTTAATACCGATCATGGCGACACTTGGCGGCGCACGGTTTATCGGACGAGGGCGGTTGGCAGAGCGACCATTGGGGCCTATTGTGTCGGTGCTGGAGCAACACGGTTGCCGCGTGACAGGCGAAGGGCAGTTTCCATTTACGGTCAGCGGTCGGTTGAGCGGAAACACGTTTGAGATTGATGGGACACTGAGTTCGCAATTTGTCAGCGGGTTGCTGATGGCGGCACCGTTGATGGGTGACTGTTGTCGCATTCGGGTGACGGGGGAGATCAGCTCGTTGCCGTATATAAATCTTACCATACAAGCGTTAGCGCAATTTGGTATTCGCGTGGTACGGCGCGCCAACACCTTTACGGTGAGCGGGCGGTATACGTCACCTGTCGCAGTGAAAGCCGAGGGTGATTGGTCTAACGCGGCGTTTTGGTTAGTCGGCGCGGCGATTTCCCGAAGTGATACGTTTCAATTACAAGGCCTTTCGGCATCTTCGCGCCAAGGCGATAAAGCGATTGTTCGCGTGTTGCAACAAGCGGGTTTTGCTGTTTTACACAGTAAGAACGGCTGGGCGGTAAAGCCGACCGATGCGCCGAAAGCGGTTCAGATTGATGCGCGGGACATCCCCGATTTAGTGCCGATTTTAGCGGTGTTGGCAACCACATTGAATGGCACGACCGAAATTTACGGTGCCGCGCGGTTGATTCATAAAGAAAGCAATCGCTTGGAAAGTGTGCACGCTCTGTTGACTGCCTTGGGCGGCGATGTCCGGATTACCGAAGATGGTTTGCGGATCAAGGGCGGGCAGTTGCGCGGCGGCACGGTGAACGGTTATAACGATCATCGTATTGTGATGGCGGCGGCGATAGCGGCGCTTGTTTGTGGGGAAGCGGTTACCATCATCGGTGCCGACGCGGTAGCCAAATCGTATCCGACCTTTTTTGAAGAATTTGAGAAACGGGGGTTGCAGGTATGTCAACAGTCTTGGGAAGAAAACTGAACGTCACGCTGTTCGGGCAATCGCATGCTGATGCGATCGGCGCGGTTATTGAAGGGTTGCCCACAGGTTTTGCGGTAGATCTTGAGGCGTTGCAGCAGTTTATGAGCCGCCGCGCCGCCGACGGTGTATTTTCGACCACCCGTCAAGAGCCGGACGTGCCGGAAGTTATCAGCGGATTGGTTGATGGCAAAACCTGCGGTGCGCCTGTTACGGTGATAATTCGCAATACCAATGTTCGTTCCGGCGACTACGATGATCTGCGCGATCATCCGCGTCCTTCGCATGCGGATTACCCGGCCTCTGTTCGTTTCGGTGGCACCAATGATATTCGTGGTGGCGGTCAGTTTTCCGGACGGTTGACAGCGGCGTTGTGTGCGGCGGGCGGTATTTGCTTGCAGGTGTTACAAAGCAAGGGTGTATCCATCGGAGCACACATTGCATCAATCGGCACGGCGCAAGACAAGGCGTTTGATCCCGTGGCGGTGTCGGCTTCGGATTTTATAACCGATGATAAATTCCCAACGCTGGATGCGACGGCAAAAGAAGCCATGCAAGCCATCATCATGGCTGCTCGCAATGAAGGTGATTCGGTGGGCGGCACCGTTGAATGTGCTGCCGTCGGATTGCCGGTGGGAATCGGCGATGCCTTGTTTGACGGCTTGGAAAGCCGCATTTCCGCTGTTATGTTTGGCATTCCTGCGGTTAAGGGGATTGAATTCGGCAACGGATTTGATGCCGCATTGCTGAAAGGATCTGAAAATAACGATGCCTATTATTTTGATGGTGATACCGTGAAAACGCGCACCAATCACAGTGGTGGCATTCTTGGCGGTATTTCCAATGGCATGCCGCTCTTGGTGAAAGTGGCGTTTAAACCAACGCCGTCCATCGCCAAAGCGCAAGAAACGGTAGAACTAAGCAGTAAAACAGCATATACGCTGACGATCAAGGGGCGTCATGATCCGTGTATTGTACCTCGTGCGGTGCCGTGCGTGGAAGCGGCACTTGCGATTGCTCTGGCAGATTACTTTGTGTAAAAGGGTGAACGGTAATGACTATCGAAGAATTACGAAATGAAATTGATGATATCGACAAAGAACTGGTTGAACTCTTTGTTAAGCGCATGAACGTGTCGTCGCAGGTAGCAGCGTATAAAAAAGAAAACGGCAAACCGGTATACGATCCGGCGCGTGAGCGCGCATTGTTACAAAAAGTGTCGGATTTGGCGGGTGAGGACATGGAGTCGCAAACGCGTATTTTGTATCACTTGATCCTCAGTTTAAGCCGCTCGCACCAGAGCCATTTGCTCGGCTTGGATGATACGCTGACCGGCGCGATCCAAGATGCCATAGAGAATACCGCACAAGTCTTTCCGGAGCGCGCCGTCGTTGCGTGTCAGGGTGTGGAAGGCGCCTATTCGCAACGTGCGTGTGAAAAACTGTTCAGTGCGCCGAACATTATGTATATGAACTCGTTTGAAGGCGTGTTTCAGGCGGTGGATAAGGGTCTTTGCCGTTATGGTATCTTACCGCTTGAAAACAGCACGGCGGGTTCGGTTAACCAGATCTACGATTTGATGTCACGGTACAATTTTCACATTGTGCGCAGTACACGCGTGCATATCCCGCACGTTTTGCTTGGCAAAAAAGGTGTGCGGTTAGAGGATGTGCGTGAGATCTACTCACACGAACAGGCGATTCAACAATGTAGCGCGTTTTTACAGACGCTTCGGAATGTGAAAGTGCACGTTTGCGAAAACACCGCTATGGCCGCCAAGGCGGTGGCGGAGAGTGATCGCACCGACGTGGCAGCAATTTCGGCAGATACTTGTGCAGCGCTGTATGGGTTAACCGTGTTGGAGTCGGCTGTGGCAAACGTGGAAAACAATTACACGCGTTTTATTTGCATCTCTAAAGCATTAGAAATCTATCCCGGTGCACACCGCAGCAGTTTGGTGCTGACGTTGCCTCACAAACCCGGTTCGCTGTATGCGGTCATCGCGAAGTTCTACGCACTCGGTGTCAACCTGATCAAACTGGAAAGCCGCCCGATTCCGGGTAAAGATTTCGAGTTTATGTTCTATTTTGACATTGATGTACCGGTATATGCCAAGTCCTTTTTGGAATTGATGTCGGGCTTGCAGGCGGAAACGGAAACGTTCCGTTATCTCGGCAGTTATATCGAGGTTGTGTAATGGAACGGTATGGGTTGTTGGGGGAACATCTGTCACACAGTTTATCGCCGCAAATTCACGCGTTTTTTGGTGAATATCCGTATGATCTCATTGAAAAGCCGAAAGATGCCGTAGCAGAATGGTTTCGCCATGCGCCGTATCGGGCGATCAATGTGACGATTCCCTACAAAAAAGATGTGTTACCGTTGTGTGATGAGCTGGACGAGGCGGCAAAGCGTATCGGCAGTGTCAATACCGTTCGCTTTGATACAGATGCCGTGCGCGGCTATAATACCGATTACGATGGGTTTTCATATATGCTGAACCGCGCCGGTATGACGGTGGCGGGCAAAAAGGTATTGGTACTCGGAAGCGGCGGCGCTTCAGCGACGGTGTGCTGTGTATTACAAGATTTAGGCGCGGCTAAGGTTGTCGTTGTGTCGCGTAGCGGCTCCGACAATTACGAAAATCTGCACCGCCACGCCGACGCGCAGGTGATTGTCAATACGACGCCGGTGGGTATGTATCCGCATACCGATGCGGCACCGATATCGCTGGAACAGTTTACGCAATGTGAAGCGGTGGCTGACCTTATTTACAATCCGTTGCGCACACGATTGTTGCAAGATGCCGCTTCTCGTGGCATGAAGACCGCTAACGGATTGGCGATGTTAGTGGCGCAAGGTCGGCGTGCGGCAGAGATCTTTTTCAAAAAAGCCATCCCTGATGAGGTGGTGGAACAAGCACTTGCCGAACTGGAGCGATCGTTTCGCAACATCGTGTTGATTGGCATGCCCGGCAGCGGAAAAAGTACGCAGGCGCGCTTGCTGGCGCAGGTGCTCGGCAGGTCGGTGATGGATACCGACGTCTTGGTGGAACAACAAACCGGAAAACGCATTCCGGATATGTTTGCCGAGGAGGGCGAGGCGGTATTTCGACGCTTGGAAAGCGACGTCATTGCCGAGGTCGGGAAATCCGCCGGCCATGTGATCGCAACGGGAGGCGGTGCTATTTTGACCGCGCAAAACCGTGCGGCGTTGCGGCAAAACGCCGTGGTGGTGTTCCTTGAACGGGATCTTGACGCACTGGCAACAGACGGCAGGCCGCTATCCCACAACCGCGAAGCGTTGGATGCATTATACGAACAGCGGTTGACGTTGTACCGCGAAACGGCCGATCTTACCGTAACAGTAAACACAACGCCGGAGGAAACCTGCCGGCAGATCAGAGAGGCGATAGGACAATGAAACTGTATATTGTAAACGGGCCAAACCTCAACATGCTCGGTATTCGTGAGCCGGATATTTACGGACGGCGCACGTATGAGGATCTTATAAACGAACTTACCGCGTATTGTGAGGAGCGCGATATCGAACCGATCTTCGTGCAATCCAACCACGAGGGCGAACTGGTAACGGCGATTCAAAACGCGTATTTTGAGGAGGCAGACGGTGTCATTATCAATCCTGCCGCATATACGCACACCAGCGTCGCGTTGCTCGACGCGCTGAAAGCCACCATGTTGCCGGCGGTGGAAGTTCATCTTTCGGATGTTAGCAATCGCGAGGCGTTTCGGCAGGTGTCGTACGTGCGTGAGGCGTGCGTGGCCACCATCAGCGGAAAAGGGTTTGACGGGTATAAAGAGGCCATCGACCTGTTGGCTCAACAAAAATAAAGAAAAAGCGACCGAAAGCGAGTTTTCGGTCGCTTTTCTATTATATATAATACCTTATTATATAGGGGCATCTACAATCGCAGATATAGAGGTAAAGAGAACCGCAAACGCAACATCTTGTGTTTTGCTTCGAGAAGTCTTCCAAGCCCCGATTTTACGCGGTTTTTGGCGGCGAAAATTTTTTAAAAAATTTTAAAAAAAGTCTTGCTTTTTCCGAAGAGTTGCGGTAGAATAGTCAAGCATGACTATGGGAAGTAGGCGAATTGCGCCCTTTTTCAGATGTCAGCAGACTGCACGATATGCGATGATGCGGGAGGTTGCGGCTGGCAACAGTCGGTTTTTCCGCGGAGTATGTCCGATTTTAAACCGGGCGACAAGGAATAGCTGTAAGAGGCAAAGCAAACGAAACAGAGAGTTGCACTCTGCTTCGGCGTGCTTGCGGCGCATTGCGTTTGCCACAGTCTTTTCAAGACGCTTACACTGCACCCGGACGCTTGAAACCCAACAGGCATCCGGTTTTAAAATGCCGGTGCAGAAACACCCGGCAGGGTGTGCAGTTTTGGCGTCGCCCGCCAACTAAACTTTTAAGGAGGCGTTTTTAGTGGCAGTCAAAGAAAAAATCCGTATTCGCATCAAAGGGTACGATCATCAGTTGGTGGATCAGTCCGCCGAGAAGATCGTAGAAACCGCTCGCCGTACCGGCGCTCGTGTTTCCGGTCCTGTGCCGCTCCCGACCGAGAAGGAAGTTGTGACCATCCTGCGTGCTGTGCACAAGTACAAAGATTCTCGCGAACAGTTTGAATCCCGTACGCACAAGCGCTTGATCGACATCCTTCGTCCGTCCAACAAAACAGTTGAAGCTCTGATGGGGCTTGAACTCCCCGCCGGTGTGGAAATCGAAATCAAACTGTGATGCGGTTTGGAGAGGGGTGACCCTCTGTTCCACCAAGCGCGAGGTCATGTTCCCGCGACTGCGGCAAACAGCGGCAGCGGGGAACCAATAACCAAGGAGGTATAAGACTATGCAAAAAGGCATCATCGGTAAGAAGGTCGGCATGACGCAGATCTTCGACGAAAAAGGCAACGTCGTTGCGGTCACGGTCA